>JAURXS010000106.1 GCA_030654305.1 bacterium
CGATGTCCGCGCAGGAGGAGACCTTCCTCGTCGACGACCCGGCGACCGTCCTGCGCGACCTGCTGCCGCGGATGCGCGCGGCCGGCGCCGAGACGGTCGTCCTGCTGGCGCACCTCGGCGACGCGAAGTCGGAGGAGCTCCTCAAGCAGGTGCCCGGCATCGACGTCTGCGTCGTGGGCCACACGCAGCAGCCCTACCGGACCGAGCGCGTCGTGGACCAGACCGCGTTCCTGGCCTCTTCCTTCGAGGGCCGGTACGTGGGCCGGGCCGAGTGCTTCTTCGGCGTCGGGGGGCGGCTGGAGGCCGTCGACGTGACGATCGGGGATCTCGGCAAGGAGGTGGCCGACGACCCGGTGATGCTCGAGCGGGTCGAAGCCGTGAAGCAGAAGCTCGAACTGGCGCGCCTGGCCGCGCGCGGCTCCTACCAGCCCGTCCAGGGCTCGGCCGACGAGAAGTTCCTGACCGAGCGGGAGTGCCGCAAGTGCCACCAGGCGATCTGGGAGCAGCTGCGCACCTCGCCCCACGCCGCGGCCCTGGGCACGCTGGCGCGCAAGGGCCAGTCGGACAGCCCCGAGTGCCTGGTCTGCCACACCACCGGCTACGTGTTCATCGGCGGCTACGACGACCGTCCGCCCGGCAACCTGCTGGCCAACGTCCAGTGCGAGGCCTGCCACGGCTACGGCACCGAACACAGCCGCGACGGGAAGTGGGCGGCGCGCGCCCGCAGTTCCTGCGTCACCTGTCACGACCAGCAGAACAGCCCGAATTTCGACTATGAGAAGTACTGGGAGCAGATCAAGCACTGACCCGCGGCGCGCCGCGGCGATCCTCGCCGCCGCCCTGCTGGCGCTCTGCGCGCCGGGCGGGGCGGCGGCTCTCGACGTGTTCACGCTGTGGCAGCGCGCCGAAGCGCCGCTGTCGCTCGCCGTCGGGGACCGGGTCGACTACAGCAACACCACGCTCGAGGCCGGTCGCCGCACGACGGAACTGGTGCGCGTGCAGTGCGTGGGGGACGGGGCCGACGGCTGGCTGCTGGAGATCCTGCCACTGGAGGCGACGCCGCGCGGCCTGGCGCCCCGGCCCGGGGAGGGGCTGCGCCTGGTCCTGTCGCACGACGTCTCCCGACGCGAAGGCGA
This sequence comes from bacterium, assembly GCA_030654305.1. Classification (NCBI taxonomy): domain Bacteria; species bacterium. The sequence goes on from JAURXS010000106.1 coordinate 1,137, forward strand.
TCTCGCGGCCCTGGTGCGGCGCGTCGTGCAGTGGAGCGGGGGTCGCGGCCGCACCCTGGATCCGCAGGAGTGGCGCCACGACCCGCTGGTGGCGTCGCTGCTGGACGCGGACTTCCGGCCCGACGTGGTGTCGACGCAGGGGCCGACCACCCGCGTTGTCGGCGGCGCCGACCTGCTCTGCAGCCAGTTCACGCTGGTGGCCGCCGACACCGCGCGCATCACGCTGCCCCGGGGCGAGATGATCCAGGTCCACCGGCGCGAGATCAGCGTCGCGGTGCACCCCGGCGTGCCGTTCCTGGGCCTGGCCTTCGCGGCGGAACGCTCCGAGACGAGCGCCACGGTGATCCCGGCCGGCCGGCGCAGCCCGCCGCCGCCGACCCAGAAGGTCGAGACCATGGAACTCGTTGGCTACGGGCGCGATGCGGCGCCCGCGCTGGCCGGGAGTTGAACCGAGCGGTGCGATGTGATATGATGAATCATGCTGTCACGTGAACTGAGCCAACTGCGGGAACAGGCCCGCCTCCATCTGCTGCGTCGCAACGCCCCCTGCCAGGCGCAGGAACTCGCGCGCCACCTCTTCGGCCCCGAGCGCCACGAGACGCCCGAAGCGGTGCTGGTGGTGCGCAAGCTGCTCGAGAGCCTGCCGGACGTCGCGCGCGCGCACGACGGCCGCTGGATCGCCCTGGACGCCCCCTTCCTCGACGTGCCCCTAGACGCCGCGCGGCTGGTGGCGGTCGATTTGGAGACCACCGGCAGCCTGATCGGGGTGGACTGCATCATCGAGGTCGGACTCGCGGTCTGGGAATCCGGCCAGGTGGTCCAGCAGTTCAGCAGCCTGGTCCACAACACGCGCCGCGTTTCGCCGCGCATCCGCAAGCTCACGGGCATC
>JAURXS010000107.1 GCA_030654305.1 bacterium
GGGGTTCCGGCTCGAGGATGCCGGGGTCGTGTTCCGGCCGCTGCGCACGCCGGTTCCCGAGCACGTCCACCACCACACCCTCGCGCAGTCGCAGGCCAAGAAGCGGGAATGCGGCCACGGCCCCCTGCAGCACCTAGCGCGCCGCCATCCCCACCGCCTGCGCGAGATGCGCCTCGACGTGCTGTTCGACCTCGGCGGCGAGGCGCCCCGGCCGCGTTGCCGCAGCCGATTCTGGGCGGGCCTGCTCGCCGGCGCCCTGCGCCGAGCGGCGGCCGCCTGGCCGACCGGGCCGCACCACCGCCCCCTAGGCTTCAGCGCCTACGCCCGCCTCATGGACCTGCTTGTCCTGACAGCCTACTGTCAGGGGCTGACAGATCAGGTGTCAGAGCCCCCGGTTCGTGACGACACCTGACAGATGACCGCCATAACGTCAGGTGTCGCCGCCGCTCCGCGACAGCCCTTGGATGGACACCTCCTTAACTTGCATCATGACAACATGATATGAGACGGCCCGCCGGAGGCGCCGTGGCACGCCCCTTGATGGGGATTCCGGCGATGTCCACCATTCACGCTCCGGAAGGAAGGCGATCATGGGCAAGATCATCGGCATCGACCTGGGCACGACCAACAGCGTCGTGAGCGTCATGGAAGGCGGAGAACCCAAGGTCATCCCGAACAAAGAAGGCAACCGCACCACCCCATCGGTGGTCGCGTGGAACAAGACCGGGGAGCGGTTGGTCGGCCTGCTGGCCAAGCGCCAGGCCGTGACCAACCCCGAGAACACGGTCTACTCGATCAAGCGCTTCATGGGGCGCAAGCACGCCGAAGTCGCGTCCGAGATGGGCGAGGTGCCCTACAAGGTCGTCGCCGGCCCCAACGGCGACGCCCGGGTGCGCACCACCGCCGGCGAGTTCGCGCCGCCGGAGATCTCCGCGATCGTGCTGCAGGCCCTGAAGCAGACGGCCGAGGAGTACCTGGGCGAGACCGTGACCGAAGCGGTCATCACCGTGCCCGCCTACTTCAACGACAGCCAGCGCCAGGCCACCAAGGACGCCGGCAAGGTGGCCGGCCTCGAGGTCAAGCGCATCATCAACGAGCCGACGGCGGCCGCCCTGGCCTACGGCCTGGACAAGAAGAAGGAGGAGACGGTCGCCGTCTTCGACCTCGGCGGCGGCACGTTCGACATCTCGATCCTGGAGATCGGCGACGACGTCTTCAGCGTGCTGGCGACCAACGGCGACACGCACCTCGGCGGCGACGACTTCGATCAGGCCGTCGTCGACCACCTGGTGGCGACGTTCCGCAAGGACGAGGGCATCGACCTGAGCAAGGACCCCATGGCCCTGCAGCGCCTCAAGGAGGCCGCCGAGCGCGCCAAGTGCGAGCTGAGCACCTCGGGCCAGACCGAGATCAACCTGCCGTTCATCACGGCCGACCAGAACGGCCCCAAGCACCTGGCCCTGACCCTGACCCGCGCCAAGTTCGAGTCGCTGGTCGACGGCCTGATCGAGCGCACCGTCCAGCCCTGCAAGTCGTGCCTGAAGGACGCCGGGCTGTCCCCGTCGGACATCGACGAGGTCATCCTGGTCGGCGGCTCGTCGCGCATCCCGGCCGTGCAGGCCCGGGTCAAGGAGCTCTTCGGTCGCGAGCCGAACCGCTCGGTCAACCCGGACGAGGTCGTGGCCATGGGCGCCGCGATCCAGGGCGGCGTGCTGGGCGGCGACGACCTCGGCGTCGTGCTGCTGGACGTCACCCCGCTGACCCTCGGCATCGAGACGCTCGGCGGCGTGCGCACCGCGCTCATCGAGCGCAACACCACGATCCCGACCAAGAAGAGCCAGGTCTTCTCGACCGCGGCCGACAGCCAGGACACGGTCGAGATCCACGTGCTGCAGGGAGAGCGCGAGATGGCCGTCGACAACAAGACGATCGGCCGCTTCCAGCTCACCGGCATCCCGGCGGCGCCCCGCGGGATCCCCCAGATCGAGGTGGCCTTCGACATCGACGCCAACGGCATCCTGTCGGTCAGCGCCGTGGACAAGGCGACCGGGAAGCAGCAGTCCATCCGCATCCAGGCCTCCAGCGGCCTGAACGAGAGCGAGATCAAGCGCATGGTCCAGGACGCGGAGTCCCACGTCGGGGAGGACAAGCGCAAGCGCGAGCTGATCGACGCCCGCAACCAGGCCGACGGCGCCTGCCACCAGGTCGGCAAGAGCCTGCAGGAGCTGGAAGACAACATCGACGACGACCTCAAGCAGGAGGTCGAGACGCGGATCAAGGCCGTCCAGGAGACCGTCAAGGGCGACGACGCCGAGGTCATCAAGACGGCCACCGACGCCCTCATGCAGTCGATGCAGAAGCTGGCGGAGAAGGCCTACGAAAAGGCTTCGGCCAAGCAGCAGGACCAGGGCGGCCCCGTCCGGCAGGACGCCCCCGGCGACGATGCCCCGGGCGGCAAGACGGGCAAGAACGATTCGGTCGACGCCGACTACGAAGTCGTGGACGACTAGACTCCCGATGGATGCCCCAACTGACGACCGGGTCGGCAGTTAGCCGACCCGGTCCCATCGGGGGCCAAAAGTGGAGTAAAAAGGGAAGATTAATCTTGACACTAGGAATCCGGGACGCTAGAATCTTCCGGTCGTGATAATGAATTCAAAATTCAGAGTCACGAAAACGGGAACCCGGACTGACGGGAAACGTTCTCTGATCCTTACGAACAGCGGGGGCCGGCTAACGGGCCAGGCCAGGCGGGCGGAGCGAGGAGGACAGCCGTGTACGAGATCGAACTGAGCAGCG
>JAURXS010000108.1 GCA_030654305.1 bacterium
GCAGCCCGCGGTGACGCAGTTCATCTCGACCGAGACCGGGATCACCGGCCGGCTGCGCGCCAGCTCGGCGCCCTGCAGGTCGCGCGCGATCACCAGGGCGTTCTGGTAGGGGGCTTCGACCGTCGGCGCCGCGTCGGTGTAGGGCGTGACCGGGATGCCCTCGGCCTTGAAGTGGTCGCCCGCGGGATCGAAAGTCCCGGTGAGGCCCTTGCCGGTGAGCCCCACGTTCGGCGGCAGGTCGACGCCGAACAGGGCCTGGTCGTAGGTCCAGAAGTCCGTCTTGCCCACGGAGTAGGTGTTCCCGGGCACCGAGTACTCGAGCGTCACGCCCGTGGTCACCAGCTGCGGCAGGTTGGACGCATCGCCCCGGTGCACGACCTGGGCCATCAGCGTGTTGTAGGGGGGGAGCACCGACAGCACGGCGTGCAGGCGGTTCATGCAGTGCATGCCGAGGTCGTTCCAGCTCAGCACGACCGTGTCGCCGGTGACGGCGGCACCGGCGGGCAGGGCCGTCGCGGCGAGCAGCAGGATGGCCAAGGCCAAGGCCAGGGCCACAGTGAGGGGCGGTCGCTTCGCGGCGAGGTGCTGGATCATGTCGAACCTCCGGTCCGGAGTGTCTGCCGAGGGTCGGGACTCTCAGGGGCAGGGAATTCATACAATGTCGGTGGTATTTAAGTCAATGAAAATCGAATATTATAAATATAACAACCAAGTCGGGCCTGGGATCGGGGGGCCGGATGTGCTAGCCTCCTGATTAATAAAGAGTTCAGGAATTAGTCAGGAGACGGACATGTCCAGGTGGCCCGTTCCCAACGTCGCGACCCTCTTCGGCACCGAGCACCCGATCGTCCAGGCCGGCATGGTCTACAACAGCGGCGCGCGCCTGGCCGCCGCCGCCGCCGAGGCCGGCTGCCTGGGCCTGATCGGGGCCGGCGGCCGCCGCCCCGACGACCTGCGCGCCGAGATCCGCGCCGCCCGCGCGCTGACCTCGCGTCCCGTCGGCGTCAACATCCCCCTGATCGACAAGCACGCGCACGAGAGCCTGGACCTCGCGCTCGAGGAGGGCGTGGGCATCCTGGTCACCTCGGCGGGCTCGCCGGCCCGAGTGGCGGGCAGGATCAAGGCGGCCGGCGCCGTCTTCGTCCACGTGGTCGCGACCGCGGCCCTGGCCCGCAAGTGCGAGGACGCGGGCTGCGACGCCGTGGTCTGCGAGGGCTTCGAGGCCGGCGGCCACAACGGCCGCGACGAGCTGACGACGCTGGTGCTGGTGCCGGCCTGCGTGAGCGCGGTGGACATCCCGGTGATCGCCGCCGGCGGGATCGCCACCGGCGCGCAGATCGCCGCGATGTTCGCCCTCGGCGCCGCCGGCGTGCAGATCGGCTCGCGCTTCGCCGTCACGCGCGAGTCGGCCGGCCACGAGACCTTCAAGCGGGCCGTCGTCGAGGGCGACGACACGCGCCTGGTCCTGAAGAAGCACGTGCCGGTGCGCCTGCTGCGCAACGCCTTCCGCGACCGCGTCGAGGAGCTCGAGGCGCGCGGCGCCGGGCGCGAGGAGCTGGCGGCCCTGCTGGGGGAGGGGCGCGCCCGGCGCGGCATGGGCGAAGGCGATCTCGAAGAGGGCGAGCTGGAGATCGGCCAGGTCGCCGCCCTGATCGACGACGTGCCGGGCGTCGCGGAGCTGGTGGAGCGGCTGCTGGCGCAGTACGACGCGGCCGCGTCCCGGTTCGGGGGCTGAACGTGGACGCCCCCCGGGTGACGGCCCTGCGCCTGCGCGAGATCCTCGAGCCGGCCTGCCGCGCCCACGGCGTGGAGCTGTGCGGGGTGGTCGGGCTGCCCCGCCGCCTGCCGCACGCCGCGGCCTGGTTCGACTGGCTGCTGAAGGGCAAGCACGGCGAACTCGCCTATCTGCTGCGCGCGCCGCAGGACCGCGCCGACCCCACCCGCGAGCGGCCCTGGGCGCGCACGCTGCTGGTCTTCGGCCAGCGCTACACGGCCGGCTGGCCGGCGCGGGACGAACCCGGCGACGGCGGCTGGACCCTCGGCGTCGCGCGCTACGCCCGCGGCCTCGACTACCACGACGTGCTGCGCGGCGCGATCCGCCGCATCACCGGCGCGCTGCGCCGCGAACTCCATCGCACGGGCGTGATCGCCGCCGAGGCCGACCTGCGCGCCGTGGACGCCGTGGACGCCGGCCCCTTCCTGGAGCGCGAGCACGCCTGGCTCGCGGGCCTCGGCTTCTTCGGCAAGAACACGCTGCTGATCCACCCGCGCCTGGGCTCGGGCCTGTTCCTGGGCGTGGCCCTGCTCGAGCTGGAGGTGACCGGCCTCGCCGACGCGCCGCGGCCGCTGGTCGGCCCGCCCGCGCAGCGCCTGTCCGGACAGTATTTGCCCGACGCCGATGGGATGGCCTCGCTCTGCGGCAGCTGCAGCCTCTGCCAGGACAGCTGCCCCACCGGCGCCCTGGACACGCCCTTCGAACTGGACGCGCGCCGCTGCCTGGCCACCTGGTCGATCGAGTGGCAGGGCCGCGCTCCCGCGGATCGGCGCGCCTTGCAGGGCGACCGGCTGTTCGGCTGCGACATCTGCCAGCAGGTCTGCCCCTGGAACCACAAGGCGCTGCGACGCCCGGCGGCGACACCGCCGTCGCCCGGCTACGACGTCCTGCCGGAGCACGCGGAAGTGGACCTGGGCGACCTGATCGGGATGGACGCCGAGGCCTTTCGCGAACGCTTCCGACGCACGCCGCTGTGGCGGGCCCATCCCGAGGGGATGCGGCGCAATGCGCTGATCGTCGCGGCCAACACCGGCCGGCGCGACCTGCTGCCGGCGATCCGCGAGGCCGCCGCCGGGGACCCCGACGCGGAGGTCCGCGAGGTCGCGGTCTGGGCGCTGGCGGAGTTGGAGGAGGCGCCGTCATGAACGGCAACGTTGTGAACGGGAACATCGCCGCGGCCTGGTGGGAACCCGCCCCGCGTGGCGCGGTGCTCTGCGGCCTCTGCCCCCTGCGCTGCCGGCTGCGCGAGGGTCGGGACGGCCCCTGCGGCACTCGCGGCAACCGCGGCGGCCGCATGCTCGCGCTGCAGTACGGCGAGGTCGTGGCGCTGGCCCTGGACCCCATCGAGAAGAAGCCGCTGCTGCACTTCCACCCGGGCGAGCGGATCCTCTCGCTGGCCGCCCGCGGCTGCAACCTGCACTGCGCGTTCTGCCAGAACTGGAGCATCAGCCAGGAGCTGGACCGCCCCGTGCGGCGCGTCACGCCCGAGCAGGCCGTGGCCTTGGCCCTGGGGGAGGGCTCGTTCGGGCTGGCCTACACCTACAGCGAACCGCTGGTCTGGTTCGAGTACGTGCGCGACACCGCCAAGCTGGCGCGCACCGCCGGCCTGAAGAACGTGGTGGTGACCAACGGGTTCCTGGAGCCGGGACCGCTCGACGAGCTGATCCCCTGGCTCGACGCCGCCAACGTCGACCTCAAGTCGATGGACGACGCGTTCTACCGGAAGGTCTGCAAGGCCCGCCTGGCGCCGGTGCTGGCGACGATCCGCCGCCTGCACGCCGCCGGCGTCCATCTAGAACTCACCAACCTCGTGATCCCCGGGTTCAACGACGCCGACGCGCAGCTGCGCGCCCTGGTGGATTTCGTGGCCTCGGTGGACCGGCGCCTCCCGCTGCACTTCTCGGCCTACCATCCGGCCTGGAAGCTGGAGGCGCCGCCCACGCCGCGCGCCACCCTGGAGCGCGCGGCGCGGATCGGCCGCGAGAGGCTGGACCACGTCCACTTGGGGAACGTCTAGCCGGCGTCGCCTCAGTTCACCGGCGAAATCAGCAGGTCCACCCGGAAGGTGAAGTCCGCGCTGTAGAGCATGATGCTCTTCTCGCCCCACATCGTGTCGCCCACCAGGTTCAGGTAACCGACGGCATCCTCG
>JAURXS010000109.1 GCA_030654305.1 bacterium
CTGGCCCTGGTAGCCCTGCCAGCCGCCGGTGGCCCAGGCGGTCGACCCGCGGCGGCCGTCGATAAGGGCGTCTGGGCCGCCGGCGGTGTACTGGGGGTTGGGCGTCGCCTGGAGATCGACGCGCCGGTCGGCGGGGAGGGCGTCGAAGCGGGCGGTGGTCGCGGGGCTCCAGCGTGTGCCGTCGGTGGCGGCGAAGCGCAGGGTGGTCGTGGCGCGCAGGTGCAGGGGCCCGTCGTAGGGGCGGCCCTCGCGAGGGTCCCGTTGCGGGTCGTCGGTCCAGCGGATTTCGCAGCCGGGGTCGGCCGAGGCCAGACGGACCTCCAACTCGCCGCGGAAGCGTTCGGCCGGGGCTTCGGCCCAGGGCGCGGCGAGGATCGGCGGCGCGAGGGCCGGAGTGCCGGGGCGTGATTCGGGTGACGCGCCCCAGTCGCTCTGCTCGCCGAGATAGAAGACCAGTTCGCCGCCGTTCGCGATCTCCTCGTGCCACAGGTAGCTGCGATCCAGGGGGCGGCCGTCGAAGGTGACGCGCTCGATCGCGCCGCTGCCTTCGCGACGGGTGGTGAAGGTGCGCCCGCCGGCCAGGCGCAGGCTCATGCGCCCGTGCAGGGGCGGGATCACGAGCCACTGGCGGGAGGTGGGCGCCACGTCGTAGAGGCCGTAGGCGGCCAGCACGTACCAGCTCGACATCTGGCCGCAATCCTCGTTGCCGATCAGGCCGTCGGGCGCCGTCGTGTAGAAGGCGTCGCGGAGGCGCGCCACGCGCTCGGCGCTGCGGCCGGGCTTCCCGTTGAAGTGCGACAGCCAGGCGATGTGGTGGCTGGGCTCGTTGCCGTGGGCGTACTGGCCGACCAGGCCGGTGATGTCGGCCTGGTCGCGGCCCGTGGTCGCGCTGTCGGCGGCGAAGAGCGAGTCGAGCACGGCCTCGCAGGCCGCGTCGCCGCCCAGCAGGGCCGCGTGCTCTTGCATGTGGTGGGGCGCGGCGAAGCGGTACTGCCAGGCGTTGGCCTCGGTGTAGTTGAAGTCGACGCGGCGCGGGTCGAAGGGCTGCAGCCAGCGGCCGTTGTGGCGGGGGCGGAAGCAGCGGGACGCCGGGTCGAAGAGGTGGCGCCAGGCCTGGGCGCGGTCCTCGAAGGCGGCCGCGACGTCGTCCCGCCCGAGAGAGGCGGCGAAGCGCGCGATGCAGGCGTCGTCGTAGGCGTACTCCAGGGTCCGGCTGACCGACTCCATCTCCTGCTCGGCGCCGATGTACCCGTCGCGCCGGTAGGCGGCCAGGCCGAAGCGGTCGCCCGCGGCGCTGGCCAGCATGGCCCGCAGCGCGAGGTCCTCGTCGCCGCGGACGAGTCCCTTGAGGTACGCATCGGCGATCACCGAGACGCTGTGGTAGCCGATCATGCAGTCGGTCTCGTTGGCGGCGAGCTCCCACACCGGCAGCCGGCCGCCCTGCTCGTACTGGGCCAGCATGGTGCGCACGAAGTCGCGGGTGCGCTCCCGCTGGACCAGCGTGAACAGGGGGTGGGTCGCGCGGTAGGTGTCCCACAGGGAGAAGACGGTGTACTGGTCGCGGCCCTCAGCCTGGTGAATGGCGAGGTCCAGGCCGCGGTAGCGGCCGTCGACGTCGCTGAACAGATTCGGAGCCAGGAAGCTGTGGTAGAGCGCGGTGGCCAGGATGGTCGCCTGCGCGGCGTCGGCCCCATCGACCGCGAAGGGAGCCAGCTCCCGCCGCCAGGCGTCGCGCGCCCGCTCGCGCGTCCCCGCGAAGTCGAACCCCGCCCATTCCGCTTCCAGGTTGCGCCGCGCCCCGTCGGCGTCCACCGCCGAGATCCCCACCTGGACCAGCAGCTCGCCGCCCGCGTCGCCGAAGGACAGGACGGCCTTGGACGGACGGTCCGGATGCGTCGCGTCGCCGGCCGCGATCCGGGTCGCGGTGAAGGGGCGCGAGAAGCGGGCCCGGAAATACACGACCTGGTCGCGCGCCCAGGCCGACGAGCGCCGGAAGCCCTCGACGGTGCGGTCGTCGACCACGCGCAGGTCCGCGTCCAGCAGGCGGTCACGGTGCTCGAGGTCGATGATCACGTGGGCGGGCGCGCCGGCCGGGAACGCGTAGCGGTGCAGCCCGGTGCGGGGGGTGGCCGTGAGCTCGACGTCGATCCCGCCGTCGCGCAGGCGCACCGCGTAGTAGCCGGCGGCGGCCCGCTCGGTCGCCTTGTCGAAGGGCGAGGCGTACCCGGGTCCGAACCGGTCGGGCTCGCCGCTCTCGAGCGAGGGTTCGCCGGCGACGGGCATCAGCAGGACGTCGCCGTAGTCGCCCACGCCGGTGCCGCTGAGGTGGGTGTGCGAGAACCCGTAGACGACGGTGTCGCTGAAGTGGTAGCCGGAGCAGCCGTCCCAGCCGGCCAGGCGCGTGTCGGGGCCGAGCTGGACCATGCCGAAGGGCAGCGCGGGGCCGGGGAAGGTGTGGCCGTGCCCGCCGGTGCCGATGAACGGGTCGATGCGGTCGACGAGCTCGTCGGGACCGCTCGCGGCGACGCACGGCGCGCCGGCCGCCAGCAGGGCCAGGCACAACGCCGCGACGCGCCTCATTCGCCGGTGCCCCGGCCGGCGAAGTGCCGGTAGAGCAGCCACGTCGCCACGGCGGTGACGGCGAACAGCAGGACCGGCACGCCCCAGGTCCAGAAGAAGCCGTGCAGGGGCGTCGATACGGGCAGCGGGACGAAGTCCATCTTGGTGCCGTTCATCGTTCGCCGTCCTTCCGGTGGCGCTTGCGCCAGTGGTTCCAGGCCAGGGCCAGGCCCAGGAACGACGCCAGGTAGGCGATGCTCATGCCGATCAGCATGGTGATGCCCTTGCCCATCTCAGCGACCTCCCTCTTCCTGCCAGCGCAGGCGCTGCTCGAGCTGCTCGACGTAGGCCGCCTGCTTGGCTTCGTACTCGCTCGACACGGCCCGCAGCTTGGGATCGATCACCCAGTAGATGACGCCCGCCCCGCCGACCGCGCCCAGCAGCAGCAGCAGCCCGCCCGTCTGCATCAACAGGAGTTTGGTCACCCCGAGCATCAGCGCGGCGAAGACCAGCGGCGACAGGACCACGGCGATCCAATCCTCTCGGGTCCAGGCGTCGGCCTGTTCGGGCGTCCAGGCGCGGCGAATCAGGGGCCGCCGTCCGCCGTCTTCGCCGCGATGCGCCGGCGCCTCGACGAGCAGGCCGCGGCGCACCGCCTCGCGGTGCACCGGTCCCCAGCGGCCCAGCGGCCGGGTCATCACGTAGTAGCGCACCAGGCGGTCCATGTTCTCGGGCCGCGTGAGCAGGGTGACCGGCACGAAGACCACCGCGCCCAGGGCCATCAGCAGCCAGAACTGCAGGTAGTCCGGCAGCTCGGGCAGCACGCCGAACTCGGGCAGGATCCACACCACCAGCCAGGACATGCCGAGGTTGGCCATCCAGCCCGCCAGGTAGCCCCAGGCGTTGAAGCGCCACCAGACGACCTGCAGGATGTTGGGCAGCCAGATGCCGGCCATCATCAGCCACAGCGCGAAGATCAGCCAGCGCGTGATCTCCTGCATCATCAGGCCGTAGAAGAAGGAACCGATCAGCAGCGCGAAGGTGGACCAGCGGCCGACCCAGACCAGCTGCTTCTCGGTCGCCTCGGGCCGCAGGTAGCGCTGGTAGATGTCGCGCGTGAAGTAGAGGGCGCCCAGGTTCAGGTGGCTGGAGATGGTCGAGAGGTGGATGGCCAGGATGGCGCCGAAGAACACGCCGACCATCCCGACCGGCAGCAGCTCGAAGCCCATGCGGAACCAACCCAGCTCGTACTGCGCGGCGTCGGTGAGGTGGGGCAGCATCGAGAAGAAGGCCAGGATGCCCGCGGCCCAGAAGCCGTTGCGGATCAGGGTGACGGCGCCGCCGGCCCACAGGCCGTAGGTCGCGTCGCGCACCGTCCTGGCCGACTGGATGCGCTGCGCCTCGACGTACCAGTCGATGCTCGTGCCCATCCCGAAGCCGCCGATCACCGAGATCACCAGCATGGTCAGCCACCAGGCGATGGGGAAGTCGCCGGTGAACCAGCCGGAGAAGGCGAAGGCGTCCAGGCGCCACTGCTGCCCGAGCGCCACGATGTTCGAGGTCACCGCCTCGGGACCGCCCGCGGCGGCCAATCCCACGAACGTCACCAGGAAGATGGCGAAGATCGCGACGATCCCCTGCAGGAAGTCGCCCATCACCACGCCCCAGTAGCCGGCGGCCAGCGTGTAGAAGGCGGTGATCACGCTCGGCAGCACCAGGCCCACCCACACCGGCCAGCCGAAGGCCAGCGCGCAGACCTTGCCCATGGCGATGCCCACCCAGCCGAGGATGAACATGTTCATGAACACCTGCCAGCCGGCCATCCAGCCCCGCAGCAGTTCGGCGCCCAGGCCGCCGAAGCGCTGGGTCTGCCACTCGGCCTGGGTGTAGGCCAGCGAGCGGCGGAAGATGCGCGCCGAGACGAAGGCGCCGATGGCGGTCCAGGCCGTGAAGAAGGTGTACCAGAGGCCGCGCAGGCCGTTGGCGTAGATGACGCCGGCGATCCACATCGGCGTGTCGGTGGCGGTGTGGGTGCTGAACACCGACGAGGCCGGCAGCCACCAGGGCAACCCCCGGCCGGCGAGGAAGAAGTCGCTCTCCGAGCGCCGTCCCAGCCGGTAGAAGAAGAAGGCCCCGCCCACCATCAGCAGCAGGTACGCGGCCGCCCAGAAGATGTCCAGGTTGGTGAAGTGTCCCACGTGACCGCCTTGGCCAAGGGCCGGAAAAGGGGGATAAGACGTTGCGCGGCCCGGAGTATACCCGCGTCCCCGGTCGCGGGGAAGGCCGATCCGCGGCGGCGCCCCGGCACGGGAAGCTGGCGGAAATCCTCCCGAACCCCCATCATCCCCCCATGTTCGAGTACCAGCAGCACCGCCGTTATTTCGCCCAGTGCGCGCAGGGTCTGGAGGACCTGCTCGCCGAGGAGCTGCGCGAGCTGGGGGCCGAACCGGAGACGCCCGGCCGCCAGGGCGTGGGCTTCCTGGCCGACCAGGCGGCGCTCTACCGCGTCGTCTACCGCACGCGGCTGGCCGCCCGTGTGCTGGCGCCGCTGATCACCTTCGACTGCCACAGCGACCGCTACCTCTACACCACCGCCCGCAAGCTGGACTGGGACGTCCTGCTCACGCCCGCGACCACCTTCGCGATCGACGCCACCGTCTCGCAGAGCAACCTCGACCACTCGCAGTTCGCGGCCCAGCGGCTCAAGGACGCCATCGTCGACCACTTCCGCGAGTCGACGGGCAGCCGCCCGAGCGTGGACCGCCGCGCGCCGCAGCTGCTGCTGAACCTGCACGTGCGCCAGAACCGCGCCGTGATCAGCCTGGACCTCGGCGGCGGCGCCCTGCACCGCCGCGGCTACCGCACCGAGGCGGGGGAGGCCCCGTTGCAGGAGACCCTGGCCGCGGCCATCGTGCGCCTGAGCGGCTGGGACGGCGAGGGCCCCCTGCACGACCCGATGTGCGGCTCGGGCACGCTGCTGGCCGAGGCGTGGCTGTCGGCCTCGCGCATCCCGGCGGGCTGGCTGCGCGCGCAGTTGGCGCCGCCCTGGGCGCTGCTGCCGGACTTCGATGAGCAGGTGTGGGTCGAGGTGCGCCGCGAAGCGGCGGCGATGCGGCGCAGGCTGGAGCCCGGCCTGGTGAGCGGCGCCGACCTGGACCGCGACGTGGTGAAGACCGCCCGCGCCAACCTGGCGAAGCTGCCCGGCGGCGCGGCCATCGGCCTGGGCGTCGCCGACGCGCGCGACCTCGCCCTGCCGCCCGGCGCCACGGTCCTGACCAACCCGCCCTACGGCGTGCGGCTCGGGCAGCGGCGCGAGGTCGAGGCCCTCTACAAGGCCTTGGGTGACACCCTGAAGCGGCGCTGCGCGGGGACGACGGCCTGGATCCTGTGCGGGGACACGGGGCTGGTCGGGCATCTCGGGCTGCGGCCCGCGAAGCGGGTGCCGCTGTGGAACGGGGGGATCGAGTGCAGGTTGGTGCGGCTCGACCTCTTCGCCGGATTCCGCAAGGCGGACACCCGGACGGAGGAGTGAGGGGCTCGCGGGGCGGGGCGCTCGCCGAGCGCCCTGCATCCGGCTAGAAGAACGTTTTCGCCACCTTCAGAATCCCCTGCTTCCAAGGCACCCGGTGCGAAACCCCCGACCGCCCCTCGAACTCCGCCAGGTGCTCCAGGTACCACCGGTAGTTCCTCACCAGCGCCTGCTTGTTCGAGTACTGCGGGTCGAACCCCAGCACCCGCTCCGCCTTCTCGATCGAGACGAAGGAATCCTCGCTGGCGGTCTCGTAGACCCACTTGTAGAGCGGTGAGAGCTTCATGGCCTCCAGCAGCCGCAGGGTCGCGATGACCGGCCCGGCGGGGAAGCCGCGGATCTTCTTGCCGAAGCCCGCTTCGTCCAGCACGGCCTGGTAGTCCTCGCGCATGGTGGTGAACTCGCGGGCGCCCAGGTTGAAGACGTCGTCGACCTTCTCGCGCGGTCCCGTCTGGCAGAGGTGGATGCCCTGGCAGATGTCCTCGACGTCGGCGAGCTGGTAGCGGTTGTGGCCGTTGCCGATCATCGGGAAGCCCTTGCCGTCCTTGGCCCAGTCGTAGAAGAGGGCGAAGACGCCCAGCCGCTCGGGTCCGATGAAGGACTTCGGGCGCACGATCGGCACGCAGAGGCCGCGCGCGCGGAACTCCGCGCAGACCTGCTCGGCCTCGACCTTGCTCTCGCCGTAGGGGCCCACGCCGTGCAGGCGGTCGTCCTCGAGCAGCGGGTGGTGGTCGGGGATGCCGTAGACGGCGGTGGAGGAGACGTGCACGACCCGCTCGCAGCCGGCGTCCAGGGCGGCCTGCAGCACGGTGCGGGTGCCGTCGAGGTCCGTCGAGCGGATCTCCTCGCGCGTGTACAGGGGCAGCGCGGCGGCGGCGTGCACGACCTGCGCGCAGCCGGCGAGCGCGCGGTCCACGTCGGCGCGGTGGCGGATGTCGCCGTCGAACACGCGCACGCGCGGGTCGGCCCGCTCGGGGTAGTCGAAGGGCGCGATGTCCAGCGAGGCCACCTCGTAACCGCGCGCGAGCAGGTAGCGCACCATGTTGATGCCGAGGAAACCGGCGCCGCCGGTGACGAGGCAGCGTGTCTGCGTGGTCGATCCGTTGTTCATGTCGTCGTCCTCGTCCGGGGTTGTCGTGGTTCGCGCGTTCGAACATAGGAAGGCGATCGCCCCGGCGCCAGTTCGCAACCGTTCGCTGATCGATGGGTTGTGGCTGCGAAAAATCCCCGCGCCAGCCCATGCTGCTGTTCGACTTGGATCCACACATCTTGTGGTGACAGGGGTGTCCTGCAGGCCCTGACGCCAGGATGGCCAAAGGGCCGGAAGGCCAAGCGAGTCGGGCACAGGAAGTGCCCGACGAGCGCCCCCTGTCACCACA
>JAURXS010000110.1 GCA_030654305.1 bacterium
CGCTCCGGCGACATCACCGGCGTCGCCAGCGCGTCGAACTTCTCGGTCAGCTCGGCGTCGGTCATCGGGTTGCGCGGGTCGCCCTTGGGGTAGTCCAAGGTGCGGACCAGCGCGCGGCCATCGGCCGTCTCGATGGTGACGTGGACCTTCTGCAGGGCCGTGAACGCGGCCTCGATCTCGGGATCCGCCACGACCTCGATCTTGCGCATCTGGGCGCGGATCACCGGGTCCTGGATCTTCGCCGGGGTGAACTGCTCGGGCGTGACGCGGCGGTCGGCGATGCAGGCCGCCACCACGTAGGGCAGGGAGTGGTCGGCGGTCTCCTTGTTCTGCGGGTCGTACTTGCTCGGGTCGGCCAGGATGTCGGCCGCGCGCGCCAGGCTGCGGATGCGCACCTTCACCACGTCGTCGGGCGCCAGGTCGTGGGTCTTGACCAGGTCCAGCACCGCGGACATCGGCGCGTGGGTGAGCGCCTCGGTGGGGAAGGCCTTCATGCCGCACTGCAGGATGCGCCAGCTCTGGCCCAGCCCCTCGGTCACGATGTCCCAGCGCCAGTCGGTCTTCAGGATGTGGCTGAAGCCCTCCTTGCCGTCGAGCACGTGCTCGGGGCCGGTGTAGCCCTTCTCGGCCAAGAGCGCCGCGAACACGCCCGACTGCACGGCCAGCGGGTCGACGGTGTTCTTCATCATCGTCAGCTTGCCCGCCGTCACCGAGCCGCCCGTCAGGTGACGCGAGGCGCTGATGCCGATGGCGTGCTGGATCTGCTCGGCCGACAGGCCCAGCAGGCGCCCGGCCACGATCGGGGAAACGACCGCGGTCAGGGTGGCGTGGTGCCAGCCGATCTCGCGGATGCCCGGGAACGAGGCCTCGCACAGGCGCTGCTCGAACTCGTAGGCCAGCACGATGCCCAGCAGCAGGTCGCGGCCGGTGCCGCCGGCGCGCGCGGCGGCGCTCATCGCCGCCGGGATGAGGTCGCTGGGGTGCGACGGGTCCTGCTTCCAGTAGATATCGTTGTAGTCGAGCACGCGGATCAGGAGCGCGTTGGCCAGCGCCGCGGACACCGGGTCCATCCGCTTGCCGGTGCCGATGACCGAGGCCGGGCCGGGCCCGGCGGTCTCCCCCAGCACCTCCTGGGCGATCTTGCAGTCGTGCTGCAGCAGGCCGCCG
>JAURXS010000111.1 GCA_030654305.1 bacterium
GCTCGAACTCGCCCACGTCCTGATCGATTACGGGCTGCTGAGCGAGGCGACGGCGACGCTGGCGAACGCGACGGGGATCTGCGACCAGGACGACCCGCGCCTGTTGAGGGCCCGGGTGCGCTGCCGGCTGGCCGACGGCGACCCGGTCGCCGCGTTGCCGGATCTGGAGCGTCTCCACGTCTTGGCGCCCACCCCGCAGAGCGGGCAGCAGCTGGCCCTGGCCCGCCTGCGCGCCGGCCAGCCCGAGGCGGCCAGGCTCCTGTTGGCGCCGCGCTGGCGCAACGATCTCGACGATCAGGGCCTGAGGATCCTGCTGGAGGCCGACGCCGTCCTCGGCGATCCCGAGCGCGCCGTCTCGCTGGCGCTGTCCCTGGGCGAGGGGGGAGCCCGTCTCCCGCGTGACGCCCAGGTCTGGTCCCAGGCCGCCCTGGTGTGCATCGGGTCGAATCGCGACCCCGAGGGGCTGATCCTCATCGACCGGGCCATCGCCCTGTCGCCCGACGATCCCGCGTTGCGCCACAACCGCGTGCTCCTGCTGAAACGTCTGGGCCGGGCCGACGAAGCGGAGCGGGAGTGGGCGCGGGTCCTGGCCCTGGATCCGTCCCGGACCCCCGACTGAACGTTCGCCCGGACCGGCGACCGTCCCGCCGGCGGTCAAGTCTCGGTTGATTTCAGGCCCGCCTTGCCCTTACTTTGAATTGAGTTTGGTTCGATGCCTCAACGCCGCAGCCTCGGTCCCGACCGGAACCGGTCGCGGCGGCGGCCGTGCCGGATTCCGGGAGGTCGAGATCTTGATGAAGAAGCTGGATCCGCGCGCCGGCCCGCTCGCCGCCGTGGCCGCAGCCGCCGCGCTGCTGGCGATCGGCTGCTCTCTGGAGCCGGAAGCCTCGGAAACGCTGGACATCTCCGGCAACCACAGCACCGGCGATCTGGTCATGGTCACCGCGGACACCTCGTCGGACGGCTACCAGTACCTCGAGCCCGATCTCTCGCCCGACGGCACCCGTCTCGCCTTCACCATCGACTGGCTGGCGATCACCCCTCCGGGTCAGCCGCCCGATGTGCCCCCGCTGATCCGCCAGCTGGCGGTCATGCCGCTGCAGGTGCAGGTCAGCCCGAAGTTGAACCTGCGCGAGCAGGGCGCGGCCCTGGTGCTGATGAACAACCTGCGCATGAACACCGGCTCGACCCAGCCGCAGATCTTCCCGAACCGGGACTGCCAGAAGGGGACGCCGCGCTGGCTCAACGACGACGACCTCATCTTCTGGATGGACACCACGATCCGCGGCTCGCGGCTCTTCCGCACCCGGATCCCGCCCAACTTCGTCCACGGGCAGGATCTCGACATCGAACTCGTGCTGCGCGAGCCCGACGACGACCTGGATATCGGCTGGAAGTACTGGGAACACATGTCGCCCAGCGTGTCGCCGAACGGGCGATGGATCGCCTTCTCCCGCTACGGCCATACGGATGCCGATTCGTTGTCCCAGGCGACGGACCAGGCCATCTGGGTCTGCGCCGTCCCCGCCGCGGGCGAACTCAGTCAGCTGGCGTTCCCGATCACCCGCGAAGTGTCCATCTGCGACTCCCCCTCCTGGTCGCCGGACGGCCGCCGGATCGTCTTCTCGGCCACGCTCGACATCGCGGACATCAGCGACTTCACCACCCGCGAACTGTTCACCGTGGACTTCGACACCACGGGCCTGGCCGCCAACGGCGAGGTCGTGCTGGACCGGGGCCTCGCGCGCCTGACGACCTCGCCGCCGACGGCGGGCAGCAACTTCATCGTCCGCAACATGGAGCCGTCCTACAGCCCCGACGGCACCTCGGTCATCTTCGTCTCGGACCGCCGCGTGCCGACGATCACGCTGAACGAGCGCAACATCTGGCGGATCCCCGCCGACGGCAGCCTCGAGCCCCGTCTCCTGTTCTTCACGCGCTCCGACGACCAGGGCGCCTTCTACACCGGCCGCACGCCCGACGAGATCCTCCTGACCAGCGGGGTCGGGTTCCCGACCGAGATGCTGGACGCGCTCTGGACGGCCGCCTACGACAGCATCACGGCGGTCCACCCGGACTTCACCGCGGTCCAGATCGAAGCCCTCGCCGACCAGCAGCGCGAGCAGCTCGAGTTCTTCGAGGGTGTGATGACCCACCTCTACCTGTTCAGCAACTGGTAGAGCGGCCGATGGCACACGACGCCCGACCCGCCGACGAGATCGTCCGGGTCGGGCGTCTGCTTTGCGAACGGCGCTACGTGGTGGCGGGGGAGGGGAACCTGTCGGTGAGGCTCGGCCCGGGGCGCTACCTGGTCACCCCGGCCGGCGCCGCCAAGGGCGATCTCGCCCCGGGCGACCTGGTCGAGGTCGACGACGACGGCCGCCCTTCCGGTCCGGGTCGGCCCAGTTCGGAGTGGCGCCTCCACGCCGAGATCTACCGCCGCCGACCCGATGTCTCGGCTGTCTGCCACGCCCACCCGCCGCACGCGACCGCCTACGCCTGCGCGCGCCGCGCCCTGCCCGCCACGATCCTGCCCGAAGCCGTGCTGCTGCTCGGCGGCGAGGTCCCGCTCGCCCCCTACGCCACCCCCGGCACCGACGAAGTCGCCGCCTCGATCCGGTCGCTCATCGCGCACCACCAGGCGCTCCTGCTGTCGAACCACGGCGTGGTGGCGGTGGGGGGCTCGCTTGCGGAAGCCTACCGGCGGCTCGAGACGGTGGAGAGGGTGGCGGAGGTGGGGTTGGCGGCGGAAAAACTGGGCGGGGCCGTCCGCCTGACCCCCCAGCAGGTCCGCCGGTTGCACGACGCGTCCTGAGGAAACGGCAGAGGCGAGGCCGCGGGGCCTCGCCTCTGGCAGGGACGATTTCGGGGTCGGAACTCTAGAAGTACAGGTGGGCGCCGGCCCAGACGAAGTACTCGGCGTCCCCGGGCGCCAGGTAGAGGTCCGCCGTATCCTCGTACGTGAACATGCCCATCCCGCCCTCGAGGTCCACGTCGGCGTTGAGCATGTAGTTCAGCTTGATGTCCAGCTCGCTGCCGATCGCGTCGTCGGCGCCCGTGTCCACGTCCTCGGTGAACAGGAAGAAGTCGGCCGCGACGTCGAGGCTCTCGATGGGCGTGAAGCCGCCGGCGAAGCGCATAGCCGTGACGTTGTTCCAGCCCTGGACGTTCATGATGCCCAGGTACTCGCTCTGCGAGCCGTAGGGCGAGCCGAAGGCCTCGTTCTCCGGCGTCGCGGCGTCGTCGCCGCTGGCGAAGTTGTACTCGAAGCCGATGTACGGCTCGATCGTGCTGTCGAAGTCGTAGAACAGGCCGGTGTACCAGCCCAGGGCGGACAGGTCGCGCTCCGCGGGCAGGTAGGTGGTGCCGGTCTGGACCACGGCCTCGCCGTAGAAGTGCAGGCCGTTGCTGACGTAGTCGACCAGGCCGCCGAAGATCATCGTGCGGTCGTTGTCGACATCGGGGCTGGCCCAGTTCTCGTAGGTCAGCATCATGGCGTAGGGCTCGAACCAGAAGTTCTCATTGGCGTCGTAGTGCATGTAGAGGCCGGTGATGTTGTCGTCGCCGGAGCCGGAGCCGTACTTGCCGGCGTAGGTCTCCTGCAGCTTGAAGTTGAAGTAGTCCAGCCAACCGCTCTCGAAGCTGTAGCGGCCGTGGGCGCCGTCGAACAGGATGTTCGTCGCCAGGTCCCAGTCCTCGACGCCGATGACGCGCTCGCGGCCGTAGGCGACCGGCATGCGGCCCA
>JAURXS010000112.1 GCA_030654305.1 bacterium
GCGCTCCCCGCGCCAGCACGTGCAGCCGCCGCAGCCGCGGGTCGCCGGCCAGCAGGGGCGCGGCCGGCGATTCGCAGAGGTAGCCCAGGCGCAGGTCCGGATCGCCGCGCCGCAGCGCCTCGAGCACGACGGTCGACATCGCCACGTCGCCGAGGAAACGCAGGCGGCTGACCAGGATCGCGCCGAGCGGCTTGCCGTCGAGACTCCAGGTCACGCCTTCGCCTCCCGCAGGATCCGGTCGACGGCCCTGGCCAGATCCGCCACGACCGGCACGCGCCAGGCGGGGTCGAGATCGCGGGCGGCCAGGTTGCCCTTGCCCGTGCGCACCAGCAACGCGTCCAGGCCGGCGTGCCGCGCCAGCAGCACGTCGGAGATCTTGTCGCCCACCATCCAGGCGCGCGCGGGCTCCCAGGCGAAGTGCCGCGCGGCGGCCTGCAGCAGGCCGGGACGCGGCTTGCGGCAGTGGCAATCCGCGTCGGGCGCGTGCGGGCAGTAGTAGACGCCGTCGAGGTACACGTCGTCCGCGGCCAGCAGGGCGTCGACGCGCTTCTGCACGGCGGCGAACTCGTCGCGCGAATAGTAGCCGCGGCCCAGGCCCGACTGGTTGGTGAGCAGGATCAGGCGGAACCCGGCCGTCTGGGCCTTGCGCAGGGCGGCGCCGGCGCCGGCGGTCAACGCCACGGCCCGGGGGTCGCGTAGGTAGTCGCCGTCGTGGATGACCACCCCGTCGCGATCCAGGAAGAGGGTCGGCCGCGCCGGCTGCGGCTCGGTCACGCCGAGGGGTTTCCAGATCCCCACCTCTCCCGTATCCAGGCCGGGGAACAGGGAACGAGCCGCGGCCATGACGCGGCGCGGGGTGATCGTCTCGAGGCAGAAGAGAGGTTTGGGGCACGCGCGCAGGAAGCAGGGGTGGCAACGGAACCCCTCCACCGCCACGACCGTGGTGCGCGCGCCGCGCGGGCCGGTCCAGATCGGGCTCGACGAACCGAAGATCCCCACCGTCGGCGTGCCGAGGGCCGCCGCCAGGTGCATCGGGCCGCTGTCGTTGCCGACGAAGAGATCCGCCCCGCGCAACAGCGCGACGAGACCGGGCAGGTCGGTGCGGCCGACCAGATCGCAGCAGCCCGGCGTGGCGGCGAGCGACGCGGACCAGGAAACACCCGACCCCGCGTCGTCGCAGGCGGCGCGCACGCGCTCGGCCATGGACCGCGCCGGCGGGTCGCCGATCAGCACGACGCGCGCCCCGGCCTCGGCGACGGCCAGGCCGACGAAGCCGGCGACGGCGGCGGGCGGCCAGCTCTTCGCGTCCCCGTAGGTGGTGCCGACGGACACGATCCAGACGGGCGGTCCCGGAGGGACGTCAGGACCCGCCGCGGGAACGGCGCCGATCGCCAGGGACGGCGGCGGCGCGGGGCCGACTCCCCCGCGCCAGGCGCGGGCCAGCAGGGCGAGTTCCTCGGTGTAGTGGAGCGAGCACCGCGGCGGCCGGGGCAGGGCGTCGGTGAGCAGGAAGCCGCGCTGTTCGCCGTGGAAGCCCAGGCGTCGCGGGATCCCGGCCAACCGCGCCACCGCGGCCGCGCGCCACGACGGCGGCAGCACGAAGACGGCGTCGTAGCCGCCGTCGCGCCATTGACGCGCCAGGCGCAGCGCGCCGCGCCAGCCCGCGTGGGCGCCCTCGCGCTCGTAGATCAGCAACTCGCCGACGCGGGGGTCGCCCGCCAGCAGCGAGGCCCAGCGGTCGCGCACCGCGACGTGGATCTCGGGCGGCGCCTTGCCCTCCTCCGGCGCCGCCAGGGAAGCCAGCAGCGAGGTGGACATCACGAGGTCCCCGAGCCAGTTCGGGGCCACCACGAGCAGGCGCGGCCGGCGGGACATGAGTTCCTTTCGGGTCAACGGGCGGCGCGGACGGCCGCGAACGCGCCCAGCAGGGCGTCGAGGTCGATCCGCTGCCCGTCCTTGACGCGCAGGATCCGCACGTGCGGCTGATCCGCGGGCTCCCACTCCGGAGCGTCCTGCTCCAGGAACAGGCCCAGGGTGGGCACGCCCGCCGCCGCCGCATAGTGGAAGAGGTCGGTGTTGCCGGCGATCACCACGTCGCAGACGGCGGCCAGCAGCACCACGTCGAAGAGCGATTCGCAGGGCAGGGTCATGGGGGCCGCGCCCAGGCCGGCCACCAGCGACGCGACGCGCTCGGCGTCCGCGGACAGGGTCAGGGGCAGCACCCGGCACGGGAACCGGCCCTCGAGCTGGCGCAGCAGGTGGTGGAAATTCGGCGCCGCCAGCGCGTGGCCCGACTTGCCCGGCGTCGGGTCGAGGCCCACCAGGACCTCGTCCTGCCGCGGCTTGTTGAAGTGCACGAGCTGGCGCGTCCGGCGCAACTTCTCGTCGGGAAGGGGCCAACCGCGGTGCGCCGCGAGCCGCGGCAGCCCCAGGAACGGGGCCGCCGCGGCCAGACGATCGCCGCGGTAGCGCGCGCCGCCCTCGCGGCTGCGGATCTCGAAATTGACCGCCGGGTACGCGGTCGGGTGCGAGGGTCCCATCCGCAGCGGCGCCCCGGTCGCCAGCGACACGGTCTCGAGGGCGGGGTGCGGATCGCAGGACATCACGAGGCTGAGGTCGTACCCTTCCCGACGCACGCTCTTGAGCAGGGCGTGGCAGGAAGGGCTCCACAACTTCAGCTGCCGCGGCTGGTACACGAGACAGTGGCGCGCGATCCCGCTGGGCGCGACCAGGGACACGTGCGATTCCGGCAGCAGGAAGTCCAGGCGGGCGCGGGGGTGGCGCTCGCGGACCGCCTGCAGCAGCGGCAGGTGGAACAGCAGGTCGGACAGGTCGCCGGTGTCGATGGCCAGCAGCAGGGGCTCGTCCCCCAGGGCGCCCGGCAGCGTGAAGCCCTCGCCGCCTCCCCGCAGGAAGAAGCGGTCGACGAGACCCCTGACCAGCCTGCCCTCGGCGAAGCTCATGGCCGGCCGTCGCTCACGAGGTGAACTCCTCGGGGAAGAGTTCCGCCCAGACCTCCTCGACCCGCTTCACGCAGACGAACCCGATGTCGCGGGACACCTCGGCGGGGATCTCGTCGAGGTCGTGCTCGTTCTCCTTGGGCAGCAGGATGCGGCGGATGCCGGCGCGGTGAGCGGCCAGGACCTTCTCGAGCAGCCCGCCGATGGGCAGCACGTCGCCCGTCAGCGTGATCTCCCCCGTCATGGCCGTGCGGCGGTCGACCGGGCGCCCCACCATCAGGGAGAACAGCACCGTCGCCATGGTGATGCCGGCGCTGGGGCCGTCCTTGGGCACCGCCCCGGCCGGGATGTGGATGTGCAGGTCGTGCTCGCGGAAGAAGGCGCGGTGCCGCTCGCGGTCGCCGAAACGGGCGCGCAGGTAGGAGTAGGCCGCCGCCGCCGATTCCTGCATGACGCTGCCGAGCTGGCCGGTGAGCTTCAACTGCCCGGAACCCGCCGGCAGGGCCACGCCCTCAAGGTAGAGGATCTTGCCGCCGGCCGAGGTCCAGGCCAGGCCCGTGGCGACGCCAATGCGGGCGCGGCTGCGCAGCCGGTCCGGATCGTAGTCGGGCTGCCCCAGGTATTCGGGCAGGCTCTGGGCGGTGATCGCGTGGCGACGCCGCCGCCCGCGCGCCACGGTCTTGGCGACCTTGCGGCACACGGCGCCGATCTTGCGCTCGAGGCCGCGCACGCCGGCCTCGCGGGTGTAGCCGTTGATCAGGGCGCGCAGTCCCGCATCGGTGAAGCTCACGTGCTTGGCGGTCAGGCCGTTCTCCTCGAGCTGCCGCGGCACCAGGTAGCGCTTGGCGATCTCCAGCTTCTCGAGGTTCGTGTAGCCGGGCAGCTGGATGACCTCCATGCGGTCCAGCAGGGGGCGCGGGATGGTGTCCATCATGTTGGCCGTGGTGATGAACAGGGTGTGCGAGAGGTCGAACGGCAGCGACAGGTAGTGGTCGGTGAATGAGAAGTTCTGCTCCGGATCCAGGACCTCCAGCAGGGCGCTGGCGGGGTCGCCGCGGAAGTCCTGGCCCAGCTTGTCGATCTCGTCGAGCATGATCAGCGGGTTGTTGGTGCCGCAGTCCTTCAGCCCGGCGATGATGCGCCCCGGCATGGCGCCGACGTAGGTGCGGCGGTGGCCCCGGATCTCGGCCTCGTCGCGCATGCCGCCGAGCGAGAAGCGGAAGAACTTGCGGCCGATCGCCTCGGCGATGCTGCGGCCCAGCGAGGTCTTGCCGACGCCGGGCGGGCCGATCAGGCAGATGATGGGGCCCCGGTGGTCGCCCTTGAGCTTGCGCACGGCCAGGAACTCCAGGATGCGCTCCTTGACGTCCGCGAGCCCGTAGTGGTCCCGCTCGAGGACCGCCTCGGCGCGCTTGATGTCCAGCTTGTCCTCGCTGGCCACGAGCCAGGGCAGGTCCAGCAGCCAGTCGATGTAGGTCTTGCTGACCGTGTACTCGCTGGCGCCGGGGGACATGCGGGCCAGGCGGTCGGCCTCCTTCTCGGCGACGGCGCGCACGTGCTCCGGCAGCTGGGCGTTGGCTAGGCGCTCCTGCAGCTCCTCGATCTCGACGGTGCCGTCGTCGGTGTCGCCCAGCTCGCGCTGGATCGCCTTGAGCTGCTGGCGCAGGTAGTACTCGCGCTGGTCCTTGTCGATGCTCTTGCGCACCTTGGACTGCAGCTTCTGCCCCAGCTCCGCCACCTCCAGCTCGCGCACGACGATCTTGGCCAGGATCTGCAGTCGCTCCAGCGGGGCGACGGCCTCCAGCACCTGCTGCTTCTCGGCGATCTCGATGTCGAGGTTGGTGGCGATCAGGTCGGCGAGGCGGCCGGGGTCGTCGATGTTCATCACGACGACCTTCAGCTCGTCGGACAGGCTCTCGCTGGCGTCGACGATCTTCAGGAAGTTGTTGGCGACGCCCCGCATGTAGGCCAGCGTGCGCGGGTCGGTGGCCTTCGACTCCGGCAGCCCCTCCACCTTCGCCTTGAGGTAGGGTTGCTCGGACACGAACTCGCCGATGCGCACGCGGGCCACGCCCTGGCCCAGCAGCCGCATGCTGCCGTCGGGGAAGCGCAGCATCTTCTGGATCTTCACGGCGGTGCCGACGCGGTACAGCAGGTCCTTCTCGGAGGGGTGGTCCTCGTCCGCGCCCGGCTCGCGCTGCGAGACCGCGCCGAGCATCTTGTCGCCGGCGAGGCAGTCGTCCGCCAGGCGGATGAGGTTCTCGTCGCTCAGCACGAGCGGGACCATCATGTAGGGGAAGATCACCGCGTCGCTGATGGGCAGGACGGGCAGCACCGCGGGCACCAGGGCCTCGGGCGCGTCGCTCGATCGTCGCTGTCGCTCGTCGACGTTCATGTGTTCCGTCCCTTCCGGGTCCGTCCGGTTCCGGCGCAGGTCACTTCCCGTTGCCGACATCCACGCGCCGCCGGCCGCCGCCGGACGCCGGCCCCTTGCGGAACGTGACGTAGAGGAATCCGTTGCGGTAGCGGGCGGCCGCGGTCTCCGGCTGCACCGACACCGGCACGACGATGCGCCGGGCGAAGGGCCCCACGCTGATCTCCATCTTCGAGTAGTGCTTCTTGCCGGCCGGCGCGATGTCCTGGCGCGTGCCGCGCACGGTCAGGGTCCCGCCGTCGGTGAAGACCTCGATCGCGCCGGGGTCCATGCCCGCCAGGTCCATCTGCACGACGAAGGCTTCCTCGGTCTCGTAGGCGTCGGTGGCCGGCCGCCAGGTCAGGTCGTCGTCCAGGGGCACCCGCCCCAGCCCGCGGGCGTGGGTCGTGACCAGGATCTCGAAGATGTCGTCCACGGGACCGGGGTCCCCGGCCGCGCGGTGTTCCGTCGTGATCATGGCGGGCCTCCTTGGGCGTTGACCCACCGCATGCTAGCGGCGGGGAGGCGGGGCGTCAACCGGCGACCGGCGAGGGAGCGCGGGGAGCTTGTCGGGCGCGTCGGCCGCGTGGTAGGTTCCGCGGATGTCGGGGCGGGGGGAGCCGTCGCTTCCGGGGTCCCGGCGGCACCCGGACCCGGCTACTCCAGCCGAGAGGTGGCGCGAGATGGCCGACTGCCTGTTCTGCAAGATCGCCGCCGGGGAGATCCCCGCCGACATCGTCCACGCGGACGACGAGTTCGTCGCGTTCCGGGACATCGCGCCCCGCGCCCCGGTCCACGTCCTGCTGATCCCCCGCCGCCACATCGCGTCGCCGGGCGATCTAGGCGACGGCGACGCCGCCCTGGCCGGGCGGCTGCTGGTGGCGGCGGCGCGCCTCGCGCGCGAGCTCGGGCTCGAGGCCACGGGGTACCGCTGGGTGCTGAACTGCGGCGCCGACGGGGGCCAGACCGTCCCCCACCTCCACCTGCATGTGCTGGGCGGGCGCGAACTCGGCTGGCCCCCGGGCTGACGGGTGCCGCCGGCCGCGCCCGCGGTCACTTCACCTTGTACAGGCCGCGCCCGGCGCTGACCAGGATCGTGCTCGTGGACAGCGTCCGCCGCAGCACGTTCGCGAAATTGCCGCTCTTGCTCTTGACCAGCTTGCCCTTGTCGATGGCGGCCAGGATGTCCTGGACGGACATCTTGCCGCCGTTGGCGCGGATCAGGCCGGCGACGACCGATTCGAGGGTCGCCTTGCCGGCGACCTTCCGCTTCGCGACCTTCCCCTTCACGACCGGCTTCTTGGCGGCGGCCTTCTTCGTCACGGTCTTCTTTGCCGCCGTCTTCTTCTTCGCCGTCTTCTTCGTCGTCTTCTTCGCCGTCGTCGTCTTCTTCTTCGCGACGGCCTTCTTCACGGCGCTCTTCTTCGCGACCGCCTTCTTGCGGCCCACCTTCCGGCGGCCGGCCGTCTTCGCGGCGGCCGACGCGGCCCGCCGCTTCCCGGTCTTCTTCGCGGTCTTTGCCGACGACTTCCCGGACGCCGACGCGACGGGGCCACCCTTCACGAGATCGGCGATGGCGGCGCCCACCTTGGCCAGTTCGGATTCGAGGTCGCTGCGGCGCGACTCCAGCTCGGTGAGCCGTTCCTTGACGGCGAGGAGGCGTCGTAGATCGTCGAGCGACAGCTCCCCCGCTAGTGCGGCAAACTTGCGCGTCATCGCGAACCTCCGGGTTGGATCCGACGGGTGGGCGTGGATATTACCGACACCCTAGCGCCGACCACCGCGAACTGTCAACCGGGAGGTAAGATCGGGAACGTCAGCGCCCGTCGGCGGGCGCGACCCACCAGTCCTGGACGTTCTGGTAGGTCGAGAGCACGTGGGGCGCGACGCCCCGCAAGCGGCGGCGCACCGCCACCACCTGGTCGGGGTAATAGAGCGTGGCGACCGGAGCCTCCTCCAGGATCAGGCGCTGGAAGGCGTTCCAGACCGGCCGGGCCAGGGCGCGGTCGCGCTCGGCGAGGCCCAGGGCGAGCAGCGAATCGGCCGCGGCGCTGGCGTAGTGTCCGTAGTTGAAGAGCGACCAGGCGTCCGAGGCGAAACGCGGCGAGGGATCCACCGCGAGCCGCTCGGAGTAGACGCCCAGGAACGCCTCGAAGCGGCCGGACTGGACGAGTTCGATCGCCGCGCCCATCTCCATGATCCG
This sequence comes from bacterium, assembly GCA_030654305.1. NCBI lineage: Bacteria > bacterium. The sequence continues at coordinate 7,577 of JAURXS010000112.1, forward strand.
GGGACGGCACGCCACCCCCACGCGGCCGAGATGATCGCGGATCGCGGCGGCGCCGTTCTCCCGCACCGCATCGCCCTTGCGCGTCAGCAGGCTGAAGCTCAGCACCTCGCCGTCGCGCTCGCGCACGCCGTCGCCGTCGGCGTCGCGCCAGCCCGCCTCGTCCAGCAACGCGCGGGCCCGCGCGGGGTCGTAGGGTTCCGGCGGCAGCGCGGGATCGAAGGCCCAGAGCGCGGGCGGCAGCGGGCCGCCGCCGGCGCGGGCGCAGCCCTCCAGCAGGCCGTCGACGAAGAAAGAACGGTCGACGGCCAGCGACAGCGCCCGCCGCACGCGCTCATCGGCGAAGCGGGGGTCCTCCAGGTTCCACACGATCTGCCCCACCAGGCGGCCCGCGAGACGGTGCACGACCACGTCGTCCCGACGGCGCAGGCGGTCGAGCGAACCCGCGGGCACGTCCTCCAGCAGGTCCACGCCGCCGGTCTCGAGTTCGACCAGGCGGGACGTCTCGTCGGGGATGATCCGCAGGACGAGGCGGTCGAGACGCGCGCGCGGCCCCGGGTAGCTCTCGTTGCGGCGCAGCACCAGCGTCTGGCCGCGCTCCCAGGACTCCAGGACGAAGGGGCCGCTCGAGAGGGGCTGCTCGTTCAGCGGCCACGCGCGCACCGCCGCCGGGTCCAGCGCGTCGGTGAGGTGGGCCGGCAGCAGGAAATGGCCGAGCGTCGCCACGAGATCGTTGCGGCTCTCCCGGAACACGTAGCGCACCGTCGAGTCGTCCAGCGCGGTGACGGAGACCACGTTGTTGAAGCGGCCGCCGCCGCGCGGGCTCGCCACCCGCGGGTCGACGAACAGCCGGTACGAGGCCGCGACATCGCGGGCGGTCAGCGGCGCGCCGTCGGACCAGCACCAGGGCCGCAACCGGACCGTCACCGCGAGGCTGTCGGGAGAGAAGTCCAGGCGCGAGGCGATCCGGGGACGGTAGACGAAGTCCTCCCCCATCTCCACGAGGGTATCGCCGAGCAGGTCGAGGACTTGGCCGGCGTGCGCGGAGGTGTAGAGCAGGGGGTTCAGGACGTCGGGGTCGGCCGGGAACGCGACGACGGCCGTCCCGCCCGTGACCGGTTCGACGGCCGCGTCCGGGCGATCGCCGCTCCCGCGGCCGCAACCCGCGGGCAGGGCGCACAGCAACCCCAGCAGCAGGCAGGCGACCGGCGCCGGCGCGCCGCCGCATCCCGCCCCCCGGCCTTTTCGCCTCGTCCCGGTGCCCAAGCTCCGCCCTCCCGTCGCGGCGAAGCGGCCCGGTCCCGTCGGGACCGGGCCGTCTCGGCGGCCGTTCGCAGTGTAGCGTGGGCGCCGGTCGCGGTCAACGCGACCGGCGGCCGTCATTTCACGAGCAGCATCTTCAGGGTGCTGTCCTCGCCGCCGCGCTGCGCGCGCAGGAAATAGACGCCGCTGGCCTGGGGGCGGCCGGCGTCGTCCTGGCCGTGCCAGGTCACCGTCAGCCAGCCGGGCGCCGCCGGCCCGCGGTGCAGGCTGCGCACGAGCCGGCCCTGCGCGTCGAAGATCTCGACCGAGAGCGGTCCCTCCCCGCCCTCGGGCACGTAGAGGCGGGCCGTGGTGCTCGGGTTGAATGGGTTCGGGACGTTGCGCGTCAGCGTCAGCTTCGCGGCCGGCGGCGGTAGCTCCTCGACCGGCGTGGTGGCGACGGCTCGGAAGACGCCGTCGCGCAGGTTGTTGCCGCGGAAGGTGGGCCAGGTCATCTCGTTCGGGTAGTGGGCCGCCGGGAGGTCCCAGACGTGGATCATCAGGTCCCAGCCGCCGTAGACGAGGTTGACGTAGCCGTCCTGGTCGAGGTCGCAGATCACGGGCGCGGGGCGGATGGGCCCGCCGAGGGTCAGCGGGAAGCCGTCGAGGTCCTGCCCGTCGTGCGAGAAGGCGTAGAGGTTGTTCGGCGTTTCGGTGTCGCCGCCCCCGATCCCGAACACCACGTCCGGGTAGTGGTCGCCGTCGAGGTCGCCGACCACGGGGCTTGACTCGGAGTTGCCGGGCACGGAGCGGGGCCAGCCGCTCATGGTCCGGCCGCTGGTCCCGCCGGCGATGTCGGTGTCGACGACGTGGACGTTCGACGACGTGGCGCCGAGCACCTCGACCGCGAGGATCTCCAACCGGCCGTCGTTGTCGAAGTCGCCCACGGCCGGGCTGGGGCACGTCACGTCGCCGTTGGTGCTCTGGGAGCGGAAGTAGCGGGGGAACCCGGGGTAGCGGGTGCCGTTCTGGCGCACGACGCGCAGCGAGTCCTCCTCCGAGACGTAGACGATCTCCTTCAGCCCGTCGTTGTCCAGGTCGGCGATGGTGGGGCTGCACATGATGTTGCCGCCGACGCCCGCGGGGATCGGGAAGCCGGGCACCTGCGTCCCGTCGTGGCGGTAGGCGAGCAGCTGGTTGGTCGCCACGGTGCGGTAGCGCGTCCCGAAGATGATGTCCTTGGCGCCGTCGCCGTCGAGGTCCTCGAGCGTGGGCGCCGAACGGCACCACTCGTCGTAGGTCAGCACCGCCGAGCGGTCGATCAGCACGCCGAGGGTCGCGGGGTTGTTGTCGCCGTCGCGCACCTCGGTGCCGTCGGCGTGCCAGGCGAGCGTGCGGCCGGCGAGGTTGTTGACGACGACCTCGACCCCGCCGTCGCCGTCGATGTCCCCCACCGCCGGCGGCGTCCAGACCCACATGGTCCCGGTGGACTGGGGCCAGCCGGGCACCTGCGTGCCGTCGGCGTTGAAGGCGTACAGCAGCTTGAGGTCGCGATCGGCGCAGAGGATCTCCAGGGCCGGGTCGGCGTCGAGGTTCGCCAGGGTCACGCCCATGGGCGTCATCCGGCCGTTGAGGCTGGTGATCGGGCCGAGGGTCTGCGAATCGTCGTCGCCGTCGAACAGCTCCTGCCCGTCCTCGGTCCACACGTAGACCTCGTCCGACGCCATGACGATCTCCAGGCGGTGGTCCCCGGTCACGTCGCCGACGGCGCAGTGGCTGCTCGTCTCGACGGCGAAGGGCAGCGGGAACGGCAGGAGCTCCGACGGCGAGGTGCTCTTGGCGAAGACGGCCGAGGCGGCGCCCTCCACCAGGAACGAGTCGACGCAGGTGACGCGGTAGTAGTAGCGCGTCAGCAGGTCCAGTCCGGTGTCGCGGAAGTAGGAGATCCGACCCAGCAGGTCGAAGTTCGCCCGCGTGAACGGACCGGCCGCGTTCTGGCTGCGGTAGACGTGGTAGCCGCGCACCCTGGCCAGGTTCACCGGCGTCCAGGTCAGCTCGATGACGTCGGGACCCAGAGCGGCGACGGATTCGAGATCGGTCGGCACGGCGGGAACCGTCATCCCGACGGCGTGCACGAAGCGCCGGCCGCGCGCGTCGGTGACGACGATCCTGGCGTCGTAGGACTGCGCGACGTCGAGGACCTTCAGCGACACCAGCGCCGTGCCGCTGGACGTCTGCAGCAGGTCGAGGTTGGGGTACGCCAGGAGCGAGTCGTACAGCACGACGTTGGGACTGCTGGTGCGCAGCACGGCGGTGAGGCCGTCGGCGCGACCGGCGCCGAAGTTCTCCAGCGTCATCATCACCGTGACGCGCTCGTTGTTCTCCAGGACGCCGTCGTTGTCGCCGTAGGGCGCGTCGAACCAGTCCAGGCCGATGGGCTCGACCTCGGGAGCCGCGACCACCAGTTCCCAGGCGGAGCTCCAGGGTCCGGCGGGCACGTTGTCGGCGACCATCAGGAAGGAGACGTGGTTGCCGTCGGCCATCCCCGCGTCGAAGCGGACCAGGAAGGTGTCCAGGGCGTTGGCGCTGCCCCCGCTGGGGATGGTGGCCACCGCGGCCGTGCCGTCCAGGACGGTCACCCCGGCCGCGGCCGTGCCCAGCACCGCGGTCACGCCGGCGGCGCCGCCGCTGCCGGTGTCCTGGAAGCGCGCCAGGAAGGCCACGGTCTCCCCGGCCTCGGCGACGCCATTGCCGTTGCCGATCGTGCCGCCGGTGCCGTTGTCGGTGACGGTCATGCTCTGCAGGGCGATGTAGGCGCCGGTACCGGTCACCGGCAGCGACTGGACCTTGCGGGCGGCGTTGCGGGCGGTCACTGTCAGGGTGAGCGTCCCGGTGTCCTCCGGCACGATGTACAGCTGTACCTGGCCGGCGGCGTCGGTGTCGCCCCAGGCGTAGACGTCGGCGCTGCGGCTGATCACGACCCGGGCACCGACGACGGGCTGCCCCCCAGAGGTGATGGTGACCGGGACGTTCTGGGCGCCCCGCGGCACCGAGGTGGGCACGCCCACCGTCAGGGCAGAGGGCGACGCCGTCCACATACTCTGGGCCGGGTCGCCGAGCAGCGTGTAGTTCATGAACGTCCAGCGGGTGAAGCTGTTGGCGGGCGCGTAGGCCAGCCAGGGCAGCCGGCTGGCGGCCATCAGGTCGCCGAGCCGCGGCTGCGCGTCACACATCATGGCCTCGAAGAACGCCTTCTGGAAATCGTTCGCGGTGGCCGGGAAGGCCGCCCGCGTGGCGCCGATGGAGGCGAAGGAGCCGCCGTTGGGGTTCTGCACGAACCGCTCCATGAGGCAGCCGTAGTCGAAGGCCGCCGAGGCGCAGTTCAGGGCGTACATCAGGAACGTCCGGTCGGCGCCGTTGTGCAGGTTGTCAGCGTCGGTGATCGTGATGTTGGCGTCGCCCATGTCCATGTTGAAGAAGAAGCCGTGGCCGATCTGGTTGAAGACGCTGAAGTGGCCGGTGTTCAGGCTGTCGAGGGCGGCGAGGCGGGTCTCGCGGACCGCCCCCGGGTACATCGGCTGGCCGAGGCCGTCGAGGCGGTCCCAGGCCTCGAACATCCTCACCGTGGTCATGTCGGTGCAGGGCGAGACGACCTCGTCGACGAGCGTCTGGGCGTACGCCGCGCCGTCGAGCGTGATGTCGCCCTCGGAGTTGGTGAACAGCACCTCGGCCGCGGTCAGGAAGCGGTTGGCGAAGCCGGCGCCGGCCGCCGCGTTCTCGTAGTTGAGGACCTTGGTCACGAAGGCGTTCACGGCCGCGACGCTGCTCACCGGCGCGCGCCCGAAGGAGACGTCGCTGGCGATGTCGCAATCGTCGCCGGGGTTGGTCTCGTTGACGGTCGGCTCGCCGAAGTCGGCGTCCCCGTCCAGGTTCCAGTTCCCGTCCAGGCAGGCGAAGTAGAGGTCGGCCGGGATGTCGGTCGTGCCTCCGGGCGGATAGAAATTGCTCAGGGCGTAGCGCGCCGGCACGACGTCGGTGTCGCCGCCGAGCAGGACGTACTCGACGCCCCAGCGCTCGTAGGCGTCACGGATGAACAGGCGGACCGTCTCTTGGATGTCGACGCCGTGGCGGTAGTTGGCCTCGATCCATTCCAGGGTCTTGACGACGGCGGGCAGGCCCTGCGAGGTGCGGTAGTCGGCCAAGGGCTGGAACGCGGCCGCCAGAGCGTCGCTGGTGATGATCAGGTAGGAGACCGCTGAGCCGCTGAGGCTCGGCGTCTTGTCGGGGGTGAAACCGCCGACGACGGGCGCAACGTCGGCGCCGTCCTCGCGCAGGTAACCGGCTAGGGCTTCGGGATTGGCCAGGACGCCGGCGAGCCGCCGCTCGAGCTGGCTGCGTTCGCCGGCGACGCGACGCTGGCGCACGACGACGTCGGACCGGTCGGCGATCCCCGGCACGGGCAGCAGACGGACCTCGTAACTCTCCAGCAGTTCGACCTCGCGCCACGACCCGTCCGCCGCCTGCAGCGCGCGCAGGGGGTGCACCGTGACGGTGACCAACCGGAAACCGTTCATGACGTGGTTGCCGCCGAAGCGTCCCCAGTCGGCGGGGAAGGACGTCTTGGATTCGGGCAGGAGCTGCTGGCGTCCCGGCACGCCCTCGCTGCTGAGCGGGGCGGCGGCCAACGCCAGTTCCCCGGGCACGGGCAGGGCCCGCGTCGAGAGGGGCACGACCTCGACGGCCCCGTACGAGGACGCCGCCGGCACCAGCAGGGTCAGGGTCCGGCCGACCAGGTCGGGACGACCGGTCTCCTGCAGGAGGTGCGTGCCGGCCAATCGCGGCTGCACGCCCCCGCCCGGCTGCGTCGACCAGGCCACGTCGGACGCGGCGAACGAGCCCCGGTAGACGACGTCGCCGGCGGCCCGGGCGCCCGTCGTCGCCAACAGCGGCAGCAGGACGGCGGCGAGCCCCCAGATGAGGCGCGAGGCGCGCGGACCCGCGGGTTCGTTGCGGTTCGTCCGATCCATGTCTCCCCCAGGTTGTAAAGGGATGCGCCCGACGAGGTCGCCGGACTGGTCCAGGTCTGTTTTCGGCTCACAAGAGCACTTGCCGGCGGAACAGCGTCGTTCGAGTTTCCGCCGGCGATAGGCCGGCGATCCGACTCGTTAACCTCGTTGCTCTCGCGTCCTCCCGGCAAGCGTTGGGGGCGGGCTCCGGCCATCGCCGCAGTAGGTGGAGTATAGCGCAACCCGGCCGCGATGACAATAGCCGGGACGGTGAAATCGTCGTTTCAACGCACCAGCGACATCTTCCCGACGGCCGAGCCCGCCGCGGAGCGCAACCGGTACAGGTAGATTCCCGCGGGGACCGGCCGACCAGCGTCGTCCTCGCCGCGCCAAACGACGGCGTGGCTGCCGCCGGTGCGGACCTCGTCCAACAGCGTGCGGACCTCGCGCCCCAGCAGGTCGTAGACGGTCAGCGCGACGTCGCCGCGGAATCCCGCCGGCAGTTCGAACTCGATGCGCGTGGCGGGATTGAAGGGATTGGGCACGTTCTGACGCAGGGTCGCGACCGCGCCCGGCAGCGGGTTCCCGGCGCCGGTCGAGGTGTCGTAGGGCGTCCAGAGCCCCGTGCGTGCGGCGTTGCCGTGGAAGGTCGGCCAGGGCATGTTCTCCGGCCGCCATGGCTGACGCAGGTCCCAGACGTGCATGGCCTGGTCCCAGCCCCCGTACACGAGATCCACGTCGCCGTCGCGGTCGAGATCGGTCAGCGTCGGCGTCGCGCGGACGGGCCCCCCCACGACCAGCGGGAAGCCGGGCACCGTCGTGGCATCGTTGCGGAAACCGTAGATGCAGTTCGGCGAGGTGTCGGAGCCGCCGCCGATGCCGAACACCACGTCGGGCTTCCCGTCGCCGGTGATGTCCCCCACCAGCGGCGAAGACTCCGAGTTGCTCTCCAGCAGCAGCGACCAGCCCGTCAGCTGCGTACCGCTCTTGCGGTAGGCGCAGAGGTACGAGGTGTGGTTGTCGACCACCTTGACCGCCACGATGTCCAGCACCCCGTCGCCATCGAGGTCGCCGAGGGCGGGCGACGGGCAAGGGAGGCCGGCCTGCCCGCTGTTCGCGGTGAAGAACAGCGGGAACGGCGCCACCGTGTGGCCCGTCTCGTCGATCAGGTGCAACCGGTCGTTCTCGGTGACGAACGCGATCTCGAGCACGCCGTCGCCGTCGAGGTCGCCGGCCGCGGGCGAGCAGATGGCCGGGGACCAGGCGCCCAGCGTGTAGGGCCAGCCGGCGATGTTCACGGCGTCGTTGCCCAGCGCGTGCACCAAGTCCGCGGCGCCGTTCATGTAGCGGGAGACGACCACGACCTCGCGGCGTCCGTCGTGGTTGAGATCGACCAGCAGCGGCGCGCCGTACTGGTAGGACTCGCCGGTCCGCACCTGGAAGACGCCGATGGTGGCCGGGTTCGCGTCGCCGTCGAAGAAGTCGCTGCCGTCGTGGTGCCACACGTAGGTGATCCCGGCGGTCGAGGTGACGACGACCTCGGCGTCGCCGTCCCCGTCGAGGTCCGCCACGGCGGGCGCGGCCCAGTTCCAGGCGTTGATCGTGCGCGGCCAGCCGGGCGCCGTGGTGCCGTCGCCCTGGAAGACGTAGATCGAACTGCCGCTGCGGCAGGAGGCGACGATCTCGAGGCCCGGGTGCGCCGTGAGGTTGGCCAGGGTCACGGCGGCCGGCGTCCAGGTCTGGCCGATGGCGATGAACGGGCCGCTGGTGGCGGGGTTGGCGTCGCCGTCGCGCAGTTCCTGACCCGTGGCGTCCCAGGCGTAGATGGCGTCCGCCGCCGTCACGATGTCCAGGACGCCGTCGGCGTCGATGTCGCCGACCACGACGTGGCTGGACGTCTCGGCGGTCATGGCGACGGGGAAGCCGGCGGTCTCCGCCGGCGACGAGTCGAGGAAGCCCGTCGTCGACTGCCGGCCTTCGAGCCCCGAGGAATCCTGGGAGGTGACCCGGTAGTAGTAGCGGGTCAGCGGCGCGAGGTCGAGGTCCTGGAAGAAACCGCCGGCGACGGGGCCGTCGGTGCGGCGCACGAAGCCGGAGTTCGGCGTGGTCGAGCGGTACACGTGGTAGCCTGCGATGTCGGTGGCGGTCGCGGGCTGCCAGGTGACCGTGGCCGTCAGCGGGATGTGGCTGACGACCGTCGGCAGGCCGACCTGGTCGGGCCGGCTGAGGTCGAATTCGTGGACCCACTCGCGGCCCAGCCCGTCGCCGATGTGCAGGCGCGCCCTGCGGCTGTTCGAGATGGTGCTCATGCTCAGCAGGAATTCCGTCGCCTGCTGGACCTCTCCCATCGGCGCGAGCGCCGGCCAGGTCGTCGCGCCGGTCGTGACGGTGATGCCCGGCAGGCCCGTCTCCAGCCACCCGGTCAGGCCGCTCGCGCCGCCATGCCCGTCGTTGCGCAGGTCCACCCAGACGCGGATCACCTCGTTGACTTCGATGGTGCCGTTGCCGTTGCCGTAGGGGAAGTCGTTCCAGCGCAGGATCCCCGGCGAGAGCACCGGAGCGGCGATCTCCAGCGTGAAATCCTCGCGGCACACGGCGTAGCCGTCGTCGCTGCCGAGCGTGAAGAGCAGTTCGGTCCGGTCGGCGAGGTCGCGGTCCAGGCCGAGCAGCAGCGCCGCGTCGGCAGGGCCGCTGTCCCCGGCCGCGAGCGCCGGCGCCTGGCAGGCGGCGCCGAGCAGCGTGACGCCGGGCTGCGTGCAGGCCAGGGTCAGCGTGGCGGGTTGCGTCAGCGGGGCGTCCCCGCCGTTGCGCAGGACGGGCAGCAGGGCGATCACCTCGCCGGCGTCGGGGACGCCGTCGGCGTTGCCCATGGAGCCGTAGGCCCCGTCGTCGTACAGCGACAGCGAGGCGAGGCCCAGGTAGGGCTGGCCGGAGCCCCCGACGGCGACGGCACCCGCGTACGGGCTGCAGTTCGCCGCGGTGACGGTCAGGTCCAGGCTGCCGGAACCGTTCGGCAGGACCCCGAGCGTGACCGTGCCGTCCGACCCCGTCAGCCCCGTGGCCAGCACGTCGCCCGCCTTGAACAGGCAGACGCGGGCCTGGGCCAGCGGTGCGCCGTCGCGCTTCACCTCGACCAGGACGGATGACGGGCCGAGGGGCAGGGCCGCGGACGCGGTGACCGTGAGCGCCCGCGGCGCCTCGGTCCAGAGTTGCAGGGACGGGTCGCCGAGCACGGCCATCGACATCTGCGTCCAGCGCTCGACGGTGTTCTGCTGCGAGGAGGCGAGCCAAGCCAGGCGGCTCGCGTCGACCGCGGCGCCCGCGGTCGGCTGGCGGGCTTCGAACACGGCGGTGTAGAAGCTCTTCTGGAAGTAGGCCGCCGTCTGGGCGAACGCCGCGCGGGACGACCCGATCGCGAGCACGGCGCCGCCGTGGGAGTTGGTCATGAACCGTTCCATGATGGAATGGTAGTCGAAGGCCGCCGACGCGCAGTTCAGGTTGTTCAGGATGAAGCAGTGCGGGCTGTTGACCAGCCCCGCCGCGTCGGTCAGGGCCAGGGTCCGGTCGCCCACGGACATGTCGAAGAAGAACCCGTGGCCGATGTGGTTGATGTAGCCGTACTGCCCCGTGTTCATGGCGGCCAGCACGCCGGTCTTCGTCTCGGGCAGCGAGCCCGGCCACAGCGGGCTCGCCTCGTAGTGCCTCGTGACCGCCACGTTCCTGGCGGCGAGGACCTCGTCGATGATCGCCTCGCTGTACGAGGCGCCGTCGATTTCGATCAGGGCGCCCGGGGTGTAGGCGCTGGGGAACAGGACCTCGCTGAGGAACAGGAGCTGGGCCAGGTGGGACCCGACGGCGTCGCGCTCGTGGGCGAGGATCTTCCCGATGAACACCTGCGCGTCGGCGACCGATGCGACCGGCGCGCGGCCGACGTGGAGTTCCGGCGCCAGGTCGACCTCGTCGCCGGTCTCGTAGGTGTTGAAGTAGGGTTCGCCCGGCAACTGGTCGCCGTCGGCGTTCCAATCGCCGTCGAGGCCGCCGTAGTAGAGGTCGACCGGCAGTTCGGAGCCTTCGCCGGAAGGGTAGAAGGAGTTGTAGATCATCCGGACCGGCAGCAGATCGACGTCGCCGCCGAGCAGGGCGTAATCGGCGCCCCAGAGCTCGTAGGCGTCGGTCAGGAACAAGCGGATCGTCGCCGGCAGGTCCTCGCCCGCCGTGTAGTTCGCCTGGATCCACGACAGCGTCCGGACGACCGTCGCGAGGCCGCGCGCGGACTTGTAATCGGCCAGCTGCTGGAAGGCGGGCGCCAGCTCGTCGGTGGTGACGATGACCATGTCCACCGCGGGGCCGTCGAGGCTCGGGACGAGCGTCGGCACGAAGGCGTCGCCGGCCACCCGATCCCCCGTGAGGACGATCGGCGTCGCGTAGGCGTCGCGGGTTTCGGGATTGGCCACCAGTCGCGCGACCTGTGCCAGCGGCTGGTCCGATTGCGGTGAACGGACGCGGCGTCGCTCGGCGCGGCGCGACGTGTCGGCGGCGAGTTGCAGCCTGACGGTGAAGTCGGCGGCGGACTCGCGCCGGTCCCAGCCGTCTCCCGCGGCCGTACGGTGCAGGCGTTCGGGGTGGATGCGCACCGTCGCCAGCCCCATCCCGTGCCAGACGGCCTGCCCGGTCAATTCGCCCCAGGAGGCCGGGTAGTCGTCCCCGGCCGCCGTCGCTTCGGTGGCGCCGCCGGGCAGCCCCTCGCTCGAGAGCAGCGGGCCGCAGGGAGCGGCGTCGCCCACGGGCAGGACCGCGATCTCACCGACGGGGACCACCTCGGCCGCGATCGCGCGTCGTCCGGGCGGCAACAGGATCAGCAGATCCCGGTAAGGCAGAGCGGGGCGGCCCGGGGCGCTCAGGATCCCCATCGATCCCTGTCCCGCGCCCTGGTCGGCGACAGACGCTTCCAGGACGAGTTCCCAGCTTCCGGGTGCGGTGGCGGCACGGGACGCACCCGCAGCCAAGGCCAGGAGGGCGCAGACCGACAGGATGACGAAACGGCTCAACCCCTCCCGCCGGACGGGAAGGGCGAACTCGTGCCACGGGCGGGACTTGGCGCTGAAACGGTGCAAGTCTGGGTTGTCCTTCGGGCTGGAGTGTCCGGCTGGGCCGGGGCGATACACTTCCGCCGGAAACCTCAACGACCGACCCGAAGGGTAACGTCCCGTCACCGATCAGGTTACTCCAATATTATCACGGACGACGGAGCCCGTCAATCGCCCCCCTGCGCCGGCGGGCCGAAGTCGGCGGTTGAGACCAGTCGCGATTCTCCGGCGTCGAGGAAGATCAGGCGGTGACCCGGCAGCACCACGGGGCGCCGCGCGTGCGTGAGGTTGCGGACCCGGAGGCCGACGGCGGTCCGGCGCCACGAGGTGCCCCCGCGCGACAGGCGCGCCACCTCGACGTCCGTCAGGTAGAGGGGCTCGCCGTCCAGGGCCGCCAGCAGCGCCCCCAGCGCTGCGCGACCGTCGGACGCGACCGCCGGGTCGAGGTGCGCGTAGTTGACGCGGTGCGATTCGACGATGGCGGGTTCGCCCCGTCGCCAGGCGCGGCGCACGCGACGCTCCGCCCGGGCGGTCGCCTCGGCGGGATCGCCGATCTGGGCCGTCTCCAGCCGGACGTTGCGATCCAGGTACGTGAGCCGCTGCTCGCTCCAGCGCCGCAGGGAGCGGGCCAGGACCTTGCGCAGCCGCCCGGATTTCCCCTCGTAGTCCGGATGCCTCTGCTCGCGCTGGGATTGCACCACCGTCAGGCCCGCGTCCCGCCACAGCCGCTCGTGGCGGCGGGACCAGTGGTAGTCGGGCGCGATGACCGCGTCCGGCTCGCGGCCGAAGAGTCCCGCGAAGGCCGACAGCCCCGTGGCGAGTTCCGCGGCGAGCGTGGGGAGCGAGCGCCCGTCGTTCAGCTCGAACGAGCGGGTGCTTCCCGGGAAGAGCAGGATCCCCCGCCGGGCCGCCGACGCGGCGATCGGGTCATGGTCGCAGGCGGCGAAACGGTCCTCGGGCACGTAATGCCAGAGACCGTGATACTCCGGGTACCAGACGTCCGCCGCGACGGCGTCCGCCACGGCCCGCCAGAGTCCGGGACGCGCGTAGACCGGGGGCAGATCGGGCAGCGTGCCGCGGCGGAAGTCCGACGAGTCCGCCGGGCCCGTAGAGGTCGGCGCGACCAGCCAGCCCATGATGTAGTTGGGCTGCAGGACGGCCGGACCGCCGTCGCGGCCGCGTCCGGCGGCCAGCACGGCGGCCAGGGCGACGACCGCGGCGCTGTCCTCGAGCGTCGAATTCAGGTAGACGGCCGGGATCTCGCCGGCGCTCAGGCCGGCCAGGTCGAGGCCCTCCAGGGCGGTGGCGGCGGGGACGTAGCCGCACAGGCCCCAGTCGTCGCTCTCGATCACCACCGCGCGCGCCGAACGCCAGTCCACCAGCGAGGGCGATCCGCCCAGGACCAACCCGAGCCCCAGCAGCATCGCGACCGCCGCGAGCGCGGCGAGGCCCGCCGCGATCTGCCTCACCGTCATGACGCCGTCCCTCCCCTCCAGCGGGCCCACCAGTACCAGCCGTAGTCCAGCCCGTCACGGGCGATGGCCGCCGCGAGGGCGGCGGTCGCGCGGTCGGGCGCGCCGCCGTCGCCGCGTAGCAGCGCGAGCGCCCGTTCGCGGTCTGGGGGCGCGGTGCGGTTGAGTTCGCGGCCGAAACTCCAGCCGTCGGTGCCGCCGGACCCAGCCAGGGCTTCGCGCAGATCCGCCAGCGCGGGCAGGCGCCCTCGCGAAGGGACCAGGCGGGCCAGCCAGTCCCGCAGCTGTCGGTCGTTGCGCCGCGCCGGGGTGTCGGCCAGCGGGTCGTCCTGCAGGATATGCAGGCAGCCGTCGGGCGCCAGGCAGCCAACCCACTCCCCCAGCGCCGCGGCGACGTCGGTGACGCGGCCGAGATGCTGGAGCAGGTTGGCGGCCGCGATCAGACGCACGGCGCCCGGACGCACCGGCAGCGCCAGGGCGTCGGCCACGACGCCACCGGACGGGACGGGGCGGCTTCTGTCCAGAGGAACCACGTCGGCGCCCGCCTCGCGCAATGCCCGCGTGAAGCGCCCGTCGGCGGCGCCGAGTTCCAGGACGACCGCGCCCCGCAGGCGGGCGAGGTCACTCCGTAGGATGTCCGGGAGTGGTGAGAACGACATCGTCGGCTTCCGGGCGCTGCGGGCGCGGCGCTTCGTGGCGCGTTTCGGTGACGACCGCGCCGCCGCCGGCCGCGGCCACGATCCGTTCGACCTTCTGGCGCTCGACCTGGATGTCGATGATCTCGGCCACCTGGCGGCGGCGGCGGCGGAAGGAATCCTCCACCTGGTCATCGAGGCCGAGCACGAAGAACAGCTCGCTGAAGAAATCGAGCGAGGGGCCGCTGGCCTCGTGCCGTCGGCGGTCGCCCCAGATCTTGATCGGCCACAGCCAGCAGGCCAGCGCGGGCAGGCCGAGCCAGGCCTGGTCCAGGAAGTCGCTCAGGCCGAACATGATCGAGCCGGCGGTGATCAGCAGCAGCAGCCGCACGGCGGCGCTGGGCTGGAAGCCCAGCCGCACCAGGCGGTGGTGCAGGTGGTAGTCGTCCGCCTCGAAGATCGACGCGCGCTTGCGCGAGCGCCGGATGATGGTGGTGCCGGTGTCCCAGATCGGCACGATCATCGGCGCCAGCAGCAGCAGCAGCGAGACGCCGCCGCGCTGACCGAGGTGCATCAGGAGCATGGCCAGCACGAGCCCCATCCACATGCTGCCCGAATCGCCCAGGAAGATCTTGCGCCGGCTCACGTTCCAGTAGAGGAAGGCGAGGGTCGCCCCGCCGAGGGCCGCGGCGAACACCAGCGAGGTCTGGTCGCCCAGGGCGGCGGCGATCACGACGATGCCGCTGCAGGCCAGGGCGCCGATGCCGCTGGCCAAGCCGTCGAGACCGTCGATGAGGTTCATCGAGTTGATGAAGCCCAGGTACCACAGCAGGCTGACCGGCCAGGCCCAGCCGCCGAGATCGAAGGTCCCGAATAATGGCAGGTCGATGGTCTGCAGCCGCTGGCCCGCGATCATCAGGCCCAGGATCACCAGCAGCTGCCCGTAGAGCTTCTTCTCCGCGTGGATGTGGAAGCGGTCGTCGCCGACGCCGAGGGCGAGGATCGCCAGTCCGGAACCGCCGAGCACGGCCAGCCACGACCAGGGCAGGGCCCGGTCGAACACCACGTTGTCCAGGATGAACAGCGTCACGTAGAAGGAGATGAAGATGGCCATGCCGCCCGTGCGCGGCACGGGCTCGCGGTGGGTCCGGCGGTAGCCGGGGTGGTCCACGATCCCGGTCAGGAAGCCCAAGCTGCGGAAGTGGGGCTGGACGAGCCAGGACAGCGCGAACGCCACCATGGCCGCGACCAGGACGATGGACTGGTTGTTCAAATTGATCCCCTTGGCATTCCCGTCGATCCGTCGTCGGGACGAGCCAACCGAACCCTAGGTCAGCCCAGGGGTGGTGGCAACGATTAATTGGCGCCGTCGGTGCGAACGTCCAATAGCCTTAGGTATGCCGCGAGCGTCCTTTCCGCGGTGGAGCGCCAGGTCCAGACCGGGATCCGCGCGTCCCCCGCGCTGACCAGCCGATCGGCGAGCCCGGGCTCGCTCGAGATCCTGTGCATGGCGTCGGCGATGCCCCGAGGGGATTCGGGATCGACCAGCAGGGCGGCGTTGCCCGCCACTTCCCGCATGGCCCCCCGATCCGAGGTGATCACCGGCAGGTGGGCCGCCATCGCCTCCAAGATCGGGAAACCGAACCCTTCGTGCAAGGAGGGAAATAGCAAGGCCCGGGCCGAAACCAGTTCCGACCAGAGGGAATCGCGATCCCGGTACCCCACGAGGTCGACGGCGCCCGTCGCCGCCATCCGACGCAACCGCTCCAGCAAGGGGCGGTTGCACCAGCCGGGGGCGCCGATCACCCGCAGGCGGGGCGCGGGGGCGCCGGCCTCGGCCCGTGACCGCGCCAGTTCCAGGGCCGTCAAGACGTTGTCGAGATTCTTGCGGGGTTCCAGGGCGCCGACGAACAGGAACGGCGCCCCGGCGGAGCGCTCCCGCGGCGCCGCGCGGCCCGCGGTCCAGGCGGGCGTGCCGAACGGGGTGGGCAGGATCTTGCCGGCGGTGAACGGAAAGGCCGCCGCCACCTCGCGGCCGGTCGCCGCCGAGTTCACCAGCACGACGTCGGCGCGGCGCAGCCCGGCCGGCAGGGTGGTCGCGTACCAGAGGCGCCGGGCGGCCGGCACCGAACCCGGCAGGGAACGGAAGGCCAGATCGTGCACGGTGACCGCCAAGGGACAGGGCGGGTTCAGCGGCGGCGGGATCGTCAGGGAATGCAGGACGCCGGCCCCGAGCCGCCGCGCCAAGTTGCCGAGCCGCCACCCGACCGCCGCCAGCCGGCCCGGCGGCAGCGCGACCAGATCCCACTGCCCGCGACCGGGGGCGGTTTCGAGGCCGGCGAACAGTTCGGGATGTGGCGTCGCCAGGGCGAAGCGGAGCGGTCGTTCGGTCGCCGCCAGGGCCGTCACGAGTTCGACCATCGACCAGGCCACGCCCGTGCAGGGCGGCCGGGCGGCCGAGGCGTCCAGCAAGACCAGCGGCCGTAAACTCACGACGTCCCCTCCCCCGGCTCCGCGCGGGCGACGTCCGTCGCGGCCAGCAGCATCCCCAGCGCCACCCAGATGTGGGGCAGGTTGTCCTGGGAGAAGGTCAGCAGCTGCGACCAGACGCCGGCGACGGCGACGACCGCCGCCACGACGCGCAGGCGTTCGTCCGCCCGCGTCGCGGCGCCGGCGCGCAGCGCGCGCCAGGTCCGCCGCGTCGTGGCGAGGACGCCGGCGCCGAAAGCGGCCAGACCGGGCACGCCGGTCTCGCCGAGGATCTTCAGCACGACGTTGTTGGCGACCGGCCAGGCGAACTGGCTCTGCAGTCCCATCGGGTCCACGAGCAGGGGGAAGTGGAAGCCGTACTGCCCCCAGCCCACGCCGGTCCAGGGCGCCGCCAGGAAACAGCGCCACGCGGCCTGCATCGAGTACCACCGCGTGAGGTTGGACCAGTCCTCGGTGCTGAAGGTCTGACGGAGGCGTTGCAGGACCAGCCGCGGGCCGTCGCCGCCCGTGGCCATGACGGCGACGGCGATCAAGGCCGCCGCCGCCAACGCGGGGCGCCACCAGCGGCGCCGCGGCGGCAGGACCCCCGCCCTCGCGCCGGCGACCAGGGCGACCGCGGCCGACAGGACGGCCGACAGCCAGGCGCCGCGCGACCACGTCAGCAGCAGCAGGGCGAGCCCTCCCCCGACCAGCGCGACCCGGGAGCGGCCGGGACGGCCTAGCGCCCAGACCCACGGCAGCACCGCCAGCAGGTAGTTCCCCAGGTAGAGGGGCTCGCAGATCGTCCCGCGCAGGCGCGGGATGCCGACGAAGCCGCGGCCGAGGTACAGCTCTTCCGAACCGCTGAGGATCGACGCGTTGGAAGTCGCCACGGCCTCGGTCCAGGCGAAGACCGCGCCGGGCCGGTAGAAGCCCCAGGCCTGCCACGCGGCGTACAGCAGCTGCAGGACCAGTCCCGCAGCCAGCGCGCCGACCGCCGCGCGCCAGCGGCGCTCGTCGCCGCGCAGCCACCACGCCGTGTGCAGGGCGAAGACGGCGGTCACGCCCCACTGCACGACCTGCTTCGCGTAGCGCAGCCAGGCCTCCTGGGGCGAGGCCAGCGACGGCGCGGTCACCAGTCCGACGGCGGACAGCGCGATGGCGCCGATGGCGGCCAGCCAGGGCCAGCCGCCGGCGGCGGCCCAACCGGACAGCAGGCGCCGCGGTCCCGCGGCCACGGCGGCCAGGAGCACGGCCGCGGCCATCAGCAGGTAGGAGGGCTGGAAGCCGGCGCCGGGATCCCGGCCGGTCAGCAGCGTGACCACCCCGACCCCGGCCAGGGGCAGGGCGGCGAGGGCGGACAGGAACAGGAAGTCGGCCCCCTGCGCCAGGGCCGGCCGGGTCATGGGAAGGGGGCCGGCCCCGCGTCGGTCCTGCGAGGGGGGCCGGCCCCACCGTCTCGGCGTGCTTCGGTTCATGCGGCCACTCTAGCGCGGCCGGACCCGCCGTTCAAGCGCCGGTGCGCTCAGTGCGCGGTCAGGTAGCGCTCCAGCTCCCAGGGATGGACCTGGGAGATGTATTCCTTCCAGACTCCCTCTTTGTGGTCGATGTAGTGCAGGAAGACGTGGTCGCCGAGCACCTCGCGCATCAGCGAATCCTTGCGGAAGAGGGTCAGGGCCTCCCCCAGGTTGCCCGGCAGCTGGGTGATGCGCAGGCGGGCCTTCTCGCGGTCGCTCATCGTGAAGATGTTCTTGTTGACGGGCTCGCCGGCGTCCCGCTGCCGCTCGATGCCGTCGAGGCCCGAGGCCAGCATCACGGCGAACGCGAGGTAGGGGTTGCAGCTGGGGTCGGGCATGCGGACCTCGACGCGCGTGCCGACGCCGCGGCGGGCGGGCACCCGGGCCAGCGGCGAGCGGTTGTGCTCGCTCCAGGCGACGTTCACCGGCGCCTCGTAGCCGGGCACCAGGCGCTTGTAGGAGTTGACCAGCGGGTTGGTGATCGCCGAGAAGGCCCGCGCGTGGTGCAGGATGCCGCCGATGTACCAGCGGGCCATGTCGCTCAGCTCGTACGGCGCCTTGGGATCGTAGAACGCGTTCTCGCGGCGGCCGTTCCGGTCCTGGAACAGCGACTGGTGGACGTGCATGCCGGAGCCGTTCTCGCCGAAGATGGGCTTGGGCATGAAGGTGGCGTGCAGGTTGTAGTCCAGGGCGACCTTCTTGACGATCATCTTGAAGGTCATCACGAAATCGGCCGATTGCAGGGCGTCGGCGTACTTGAAGTCGATCTCGTGCTGGCCGGGCGCGACCTCGTGGTGGGCCGCCTCGATCTCGAAGCCGATCTTCTCGAGCACGTTGACGATGTCGCGGCGGCACTCCTCGCCCTTGTCGATGGGCAGCAGGTCGAAGTAGCCGCCCCGGTCGTGCGTGCGCACGGTCGGCTTGCCGTGCTCGTCGCGCTCGAAGAGGAAGAACTCCACCTCGGGGCCGCACACCGGGTGCAGGCCGAGCGCCGTGAAGCGGGCGATGGTGCGCCGCAGCGTCAGGCGCGGGCAACCGGAGAAGGGCGAGCGGTCGGAGTTGTAGACGTCGCAGATCAGTCGGGCCTCGCGGCCCTGGATCCCCTCGAAGGGGAAGACCGCGTAGCTGTTCAGGTCGGGCACCAGCAGCATGTCCGACTCCTCGATCCGGGTGAAGCCCTCGATCGACGAGCCGTCGAACATGATCTCGCCCTGCAGGGCCTTCTCGATCTGGCCCTCGGGCACCTCGACGTTCTTGTTGTGCCCGAGCACGTCGGTGAACATCAGGCGCAGGAAACGGACCTTGTCCTTCTTCATGCGCTCGAGCAGGGCCTTGCGCTCGCTCTCCGGCGCGATGACGCCGTCGGCGAAGGGCTTCAGGAAGACGCTTTCCTTCTCGGACATCGGGTGCTCCTTCTCTGCGGACCGGGGTGGCTGTATTCGGCGACTGTCGTTTGCTGCGTTTATTGCAGATTTTCAAAGTCGATCAGGCATTATTATAGCATGATATCGGCGTTGTCGATGATTTATTTAGTCTTTTATGCAATATATCACATTCATCATGGGCGACCGTGGCCGGCGCCGGGCACCACGAATCTGCGTCGACCGGTCCGCGAGGCCGTGCTAGCCTCGCTTCCAGGCGCTGCCAGGGCGTCGGCGACGACCAAGGAGGGTCCGCATGTCCGCACACGGCCTGAACGGCATCAAGATCTCCGCCATGACCGGCCCCTGCTTCCTGCTCGA
>JAURXS010000113.1 GCA_030654305.1 bacterium
CGGGTCGTCCCACGACGGGCCGCACGAGGACACGTTCTCCATGTCGTAGACCGACGAGGCGGCCCGCCCGTACACGGCGGCGAAGCTGCCCGGGATCACGTCGCCCATCCAGTCGGGGTAGCCCTCGTTGAAGGCGTCGTGGTCGGTCTCGCGGCACCAGATGCAGTGGCCGCAGCCGCCGTTGTCGCAGATGCCGTTGCAGTAGTCGGGCGTGGTGTTGATGGCGAAGTTCTGGATCCAGTGGTGCCCGTACTCGTGGCTGTGGACGTCCTCGTTCCACTGCTCGCCGGTGCTGACGTAGATCTCGCCGTTGTAGAAGGCGCCCACGGCCCCGTTGGGCCAGTTGCAGCGCACGAACGGCGTGTCGAAGCCGTAGCCGATCCACCAGCGCCAGGTGCGGGTCAGGTCGGTGAGCTGGTGCAGGGCGGGGTGCTGGTTGACGTCGCCGGGCTGCAGCCAGCCGATGTCGAGGTCGCTGCCCAGGTAGTCGTTGGTGGTGCCGGTCTCCCAGGCGTAGGTCGTGCTCCACGTGGCGTCCTCGAGGTTCACGCGGCCGTTGCCGGCCTCGAAGCGCACGTACAGGTCCGGCTCGGCGTCGTCGAAGAACCCTGGGTTCCAGTAGAACGTGACGTCGTACCAACCCTGGGCGTCGGTCGTCAGGACCGCCAGCTGCTGGGACCCGAACGGCGAGTCGTTGTCCATGACGCGCACGGTCACGCCGTCGGCGCCAATGGTCCAGCCGTCGAAGCGCTGGTAGGTGAAGCGGCCGTGGACGCGGATGTTGCGGGCCTTCTCGCCGTTGCCGGGCGCGGGCGTCACGGCCCCGTCCGAGGGCGACGGCTCGGGCTTGAGGCGCGAGTCGTCGTCCACCGGGTGGACCTCCTCGTCCGCCGCGACCTTGGTCACCGCGCCGGGGCGCAGCAGGGATTCGACGCGCGACGGCGACAGGTCGAACTGCCGGGTGACCGTCTCGCCGTCCATCTCGAAGGTGAACTCCAGCCACTGGCCGGGGTCGTCCGTCATGACCGAGAAGTCGATGACCAGCGGCCGGTCCTTGTCGATGGAAGCGGTGGGTGTGGCGTCGATCGCGATCTCGCGCCAGCCCGCCCCGTTGAACTCGAACTTGCCGAGCTGCGCGGGCACCTCGGACACGATCTGCAGGCGGCCCTCGTAGGGCACGCCGGGTTCGGCGGCCCGCGGCGGGCCGAGCAGCTTGACGTGGATGGGCGGACCGAGGTCGGCCCGCGCGGCGACGGCGCCCAGCAGGGCGAGCGACACCGTCAGCAGCCTCAGGATTCTGCGCATGTCGGCACCTCCTGCCTTCTAGCGCCGCGGCGCGACGGGTGTGGGACGCTCGACGGGCTGCGGCGCGGGATGCGGCGCGTCCCAGGCCGCGATCGCGGCCTCGATCCCGGCGGCGCGGTCGGCGTCGCCGTCGGTGCGGGCCATCTCGAGCTGCAGCTCGAGCAGGCGCAGGCCCGTCGAACGCTTCAGTTGCTCGATCTCGCGCTGGACGGCGAGGCTCTCCTCGGTGCCGGCCACGTCACGCAGCCGGGCGGCCAGCGTCGCGATCCGGGTGTCCTGCTCGGCCACGACGGACTCGAAGGCGACGCGGCGGGCCGTGCGGACCTCGTCGGCGCTGGAATCTTCAGAGGTGGGCGCAACACCGAGCGTCGCTCCCTCGGGCGGCGCGAACGGCTGCCCGCCGCTGCTCAGGGCCTGCAGTTCAGCCTGGTTCTCGGGGATGTCCGCGACGCCGGCGACGGGGTCGGCGGGAGCGGTGGTGCCGGGGGCGCCACTGGCGCGGGGAGCGATCAACTCGACCGGCTGGGCCGGGCGTGTTTCCTGGGCGCGGGGGGCATCCTGGGCGACGGCGGCGCTGGCGCCGCCGACGATCGCCAGGACCAGCATGGCACGATCGATCCGCTGCATGACGGTCTCCTTCAGGGGAACGGGTGAGCGCGAACCTGGCCCGGCCATGGTCGCCGGTCGGGTTGACGAGACGCGCTTCATTAATCAGGAGTGTACCTATCGATTACATAGGCATTGAACAGCTTACTCAAGCTCATTCTCACTGAAAAACATTGGGTTTATCTTATAAGTAATTATAAAACTAACAGGAGGGGCGGCTGAAGAAATCCAGAAGCTCATCGATGTTATGGGTGTTGAGGATCTGCCGGCAGCAGAGCCCCGCGTGGCGGGTCAGCTCGGCCCCGTGGCGGTAGTCGCCCAGGCGGGCCGCGCGGTGGACGTCCGAGGCGATGACCAGCCGCACGCCGAGCTCCTGGGCCCGCACGCAGTTGCGCCAGTCGGGCTCGCGGTGGGCCGGGATGGCGTCGATCTCGATGGCGACGCCGGCCTGCGCCGCCGCCTGCAGGACGGTCTCGAGGTCCAGGGGCAGCTCCCCGGGCATCGTCATGTAGTCGCCGAAGGGGTGGCCGAGGATGCTGACGTAGGGGTTCATGACCGCGCGCACGGCCCGGCGCGTGAGCGTTTCGGGATCCTGCCCGTGGTCGG
This sequence comes from bacterium, assembly GCA_030654305.1. Classification (NCBI taxonomy): domain Bacteria; species bacterium. The sequence continues at coordinate 2,518 of JAURXS010000113.1, forward strand.
TCGCGAGGGTCGCCACGACGTAGTCGAACTTGGACAGCGAGGCCTCGTCCACCGGCAGCGCGCCGTCCGGTTCCGTCTCGATCTCGGCGCCGTGGAGCAGCCGGAAGTCGGGATTGCCCGCGTTGATCGCCTCGATCTCATCGCGCTGGCGGGCGACGGCGGCCGGGCTCAGGCCCTCGCCGTGGAGCCCGGGGCGGATGCGGTCGGTGATCCCCAGGTATTCCAGCCCCAGCGCGATCGCGGTGTCGCTGATCTCCCGCAGGCCGTGGGCGCCCCCGTCGTACGAAGTGTGGCAGTGCAGCAGCCCCCGCACGTCGCACTGCCGCACCAGCTCGAAGTGGCGCACGTCGCAGGAGTCGTGGCAGGGCCAGCCGGTGTCTCTGCAGCCGGATGGTTCGTCGTGGGCTGGCAGGTGGTCGTGCACGGCGCTCTCGGTGGCTGGTGGTTGCTGCGATGTCCGGTCAGGTGCTCACCATAGAAACGGGTCCCGCAAACCGCCACCGGGCGCTCTCGTCGGCGGTTACCGCGCCGTCGGACCACGCACGGGAGAGCGTTCAGGCTGGCCTCGTGTTCATGTCCTCTTCGAGCGCCTCGCTCCTGGGGAACAGGAGGTTGTTCTCCAGGTGGATGTGCTCGTGCAGGTCCGCCTCCAGGGCCTGCAGGCCGTCGTGCAGCGCGCAGTACGTCTGGCAGGCGTCCGCCGGCAGGCGGTAGTTGGCGGTGATCCGGCGCATCGCGGCCAGCGCC
>JAURXS010000114.1 GCA_030654305.1 bacterium
GCCGCCAGCAGCGCCACGATGCGGTCGGCGTCCCGCCGCGGGCAGGTCCCGCGCGCCGCGGCCAGACGCGCGGCCGCGGCCAGGCCCAGCGCCACGGCCTCGCCGTGCGCCAAACCCAGCTGCAGTTCCAGCGCGTGGCCGAGCGTGTGCCCGAGGTTCAGCGCCCGCCGCGGTCCGGCCTCGCGGAAGTCGAGCGCGACCAGGCGGCCCTTCACCCGCACCGCGCCGTCGATCCACGCGGTCCAGGGCAGGTCCGCGATCCCGGGCACCGGCCGGTCCGCGCGGCCGCCGGCCAGCAGGCCCGCGAGGTCGGGAGCCCGCGCCTCGAGGTCGCGGAACAGGGGCGCGGCGGCGATGACCGCGGCCTTGACTGTCTCGGCCAGGCCGCAGCGCCAGTCGCGGCGCGTCAGCGTGCCGAGCAGGTCCGTCTCGACCAGCACGTCCGTGGCGGGATGGAAGGCGCCGACGGGGTTCTTCAACGCCCCCAGGTCGACGGCGGTCTTGCCCCCGAGCCCGGCGTCCACCGCGGCCAGCAGCGTCGTGGGCGCGGCGACGAAGCCCACGCCGCGTTGCCAGGTCGCCGCCGCGAAACCGGCGAGGTCCAGCACCGCGCCCCCGCCCACCCCGACGACCGCGCCGTCGCGCGGCAGCCGTCGCGCGGCCAGCCACTCCCAGACACGCTCGAGGTTCGCCACCGTCTTGGCGGACTCGCCGCCGGCCACGACCAGCCGGGGCAGGGGAGCCCCTTCCCCGTCCCGCAACACCGCCGCCAGCCGTTCCGCGTGCAGCCGCGCCACCGCCCGGTCCACGACCGCCACGGCCGGCCGCCCCCCCAGCCGCTCCGCCAGCGAAGCCAACCCCGTCGGCGCGCACCGGTAGTCGGTCGTCACGCCCCCGAGGCGGTACCGCCTGTGCAACTCGCTGTCGCGCAACGAAAAACCTCCGCATTGCGGGTACCGCGTCCGATACGAGCGTCAGGATACCAGATCGCCACGGTTCTGGCCTGAAGATTGTCCCTAGCCGAACGCCTTGATGCTGTTCGACTTGGACATGCAGGGACCGCGTTGACAGGGGTGTCCGGAGGCCTCCTGCGCCAGGAGGGCGCAGGAGGCCGCAGGTCAAGCGCGTCGGGCACACGAGGTGCCCGGCGTGCGTCCCCTGTCAACGCGGTCCCTGCATGTCCAAGTCGCATCAAATCAAGCGTTAGCGCAGGGACAATCTTCGAGCCAGAAGCAATTCATTTGACCCCTGTCCGGCAGGCACTACCTTTGTTAACGGAACGATACAGCGGGGACCCGGCCGGCCCCCGCGGCCAGATTCGGTGCAAGGAGTGTGATGGATCATGGCAGCAGCGACCACTGAGATCCGCTGGCACGGCCGCGGCGGACAGGGGGCCAAGACGGCGGCGATCTTCCTGGCCGAGGCCGTCCTCGACCAGGGCAAGCACAGCCAGGGCTTCCCCGAGTACGGCCCCGAACGGCGAGGCGCCCCCGTGCGCGGGTTCACCCGCATCTCCGACGCCCCGATCCGCCTGCACTGCAGCATCGCCGAGCCCGACTACGTGATCGTGCTCGACCCCACGCTGCTGGACTCCAAGGCCGCGGGCGTGCCCGACGGCGCCAGCGACGACACGGTCTTCCTGATCAACACCGTCGAGACCCCCGCCAACATCCGCAAGCGGCTCGGCATCAAGGGCGGCAAGGTCCACACCGTGGACGCCTCGCTCATCGCCCAGGAATGCTTCGGGCGGCCGATCCCCAACATGCCGATGATCGGCGCGCTGGCCGCGGTGGCCGACGTGATCACCCTGGAGAACCTCGTCGCCTCGCTGGTGGTGCGCTTCAAGAAGAAGTTCAGCCAGGCCGTCATCGACGGGAACGTCACCGCCGTGGAAAGGGCCTACAAGGAGTTGGTGTCCGAATGAGCCTCATCCCGACTTCCAGCCTGAACGAGGGCGGCATCATCACCGAGGCCGGCAACGCCGCCGCCTTCAAGACGGGCGACTGGCGCTCGAACGTGCCGCAGTGGGTCCCCGAGAACTGCATCCACTGCATGTTCTGCTGGATCTACTGCCCGGATTCGGCCGTGGCCATCGACAGCACCGGCGAGAAGACCGTCATGACGGGCTTCGTCTTCGAGCACTGCAAGGGTTGCGGGATCTGTGCGCAGCACTGCCCGCCCGCCGCCAAGGGGAAAGCGGCCATCGTCATGGTCCGCGACGAGAAGTAGCCACGGAAAGGAGTGTCCCATGAAGCAGATCTACGTCGGGCTGACCGGGAACGAGGCCGTGGCGACCGCCTTCAAGCAGGCTCGTCCCCACGTGGCCCCCGCGTTCCCGATCACGCCCCAGACCGAGATGATGCACAAGTTCGCCGACTTCGTCGCCGACGGGGTCGTCGACACCGAGATGATCCTGGTCGAGAGCGAGCACTCGGCCATGAGCGCGGCCATCGGCTCGGCCGCCACCGGCGCCCGCACCTTCACCGCCACCAGTTCGGCCGGCTTCGCCCTGATGTGGGAGGTCGTCTACATCGCCGCCTCGCTGCGGCTGCCGATCTGCATGCCGGTGGTCAACCGCGCGCTGTCCGGCAACATCAACATCCACAACGACCACTCCGACGCCATGGGCGGCCGCGACGCCGGCTGGATCCAGCTGTGGTGCGAGAACACCCAGGAGGCCTACGACCACGCCCTGATGTGCTGGCGCATCGCCGAGCACAAGGACGTGCGCCTGCCGGTGATGATCAACTACGACGGCTTCATCATCAGCCACACGGCCGAGTCGCTGCACATCCTGCCGGACGAGGACGCCTGGAAATTCATCGGGCCCAAGGATCTCAAGACCGGCTACTCGCTGCTGGACATGGACCACCCGATCACGGTCGGGCCGCTGGACCTCACCGACTACTACTTCGAGCACAAGGTCTCGCAGATCGAGGCGCTCAAGCGGGCGCCCAAGTACATCGCCGAGGTCTACAAGGAGTTCGGCCAGCTCACCGGCCGCCACTACTCGTTCTTCGAGGAGTACCGCACCGACGACGCCGACCTGGTCATCGTGGCGCTCGGCTCGACGGCCGGCACGGCCAAGGACGTCATCGACGCCCAGCGCGAGAAGGGCGTGAAGGTCGGCCTGCTGAAGATCCACATGTTCCGCCCCTTCCCGGCGGTGGAGCTGGCCAAGGCCCTGTCGAAGGCCAAGGTGGTCGGGGTCATGGACAAGTCCGCCAGCTTCGGCGGCTGGGGCGGCCCGCTCTTCAACGAGATCCGCTCGGCCCTCTACGACCTGCCGGCCCGGCCGAAGATCCACAACTGGATCTACGGGCTCGGCGGCCGCGACACCGACACCAAGCAGATCGTCTCGCTGATCGAGCAGCTGCAGGCGATCGCCAAGGGCCGCGAGGCCGAAACCGTCAACCTGCTGGGCGTCCGGCTGTAAAGGAGGGACCGTCATGGCTGTTGTGAACCTGCAGACGCTTTCCAAGAACGAGGACCTCCTCACCGGCGGGCACCGCGCCTGCGCCGGCTGCACGGGCTCGAACATCCTGCGCCAGATCATGCTGACCGCGGGCCGCGACACGGTCGTGGGCGGCGCCACGGGCTGCATGGAGGTCGTCACCACGATCTTCCCCTACACCGCCTGGAAGACGCCGTTCATCCACTCCGCCTTCGAGAACTGCGCGGCCACGGTCTCGGGCGCCGAGACCGCCTACCGCGCCCTGAAGAAGCGGGGCGAGCTGCCCGTGCCGCGCGAACAGATCAACTTCATCGCCTTCGGCGGCGACGGCGGGACCTACGACATCGGCCTGCAGTCGCTGTCCGGGGCCATGGAGCGCGGCCACAACATGCTGTACGTCTGCTACGACAACGAGGCGTACATGAACACGGGCATCCAGCGCTCGGGCGCCACGCCGTTCGGCGCGCACACCTCCACCGCGCCCGCGGGCAAGGTGAAGCAGGGGAAGGACCGCCACCGCAAGGACCTCACGAAGATCATGGTGGCGCACAACATCCCCTACGTCGCGCAGACGACGCCCTTCCACTGGAAGGACCTGCAGATGAAGGTGCGCAAGGCCCTGGACGTCGAAGGGCCGGCCTTCCTCAACATCCTGATGCCGTGCACCGTGGGCTGGGGCTTCGACCCGGCGCTGGGCATGGAGCTGGCGAAGATGGCGACCGAATGCAATTTCTGGCCGCTGTTCGAGGTCGAGAACGGCGAGTACAAGCTGACGTACAAGCCGAAGGCCGACCGCACGCCCATCGAGGAGTGGCTCAAGACCCAGGTGCGCTTCAAGCACCTGTTCAAGCCGGGCAACGAGGGCCTCATCGTGGAGATCCAGCGCTGGGTCGACGACGAGCAGCGCAAGCTCCTGAAGCTCTGCGGCGAAGCCTGAGCCGCCGGCCTCCGCAGCGCGAAGCCCCCGTCTCGGCCGAGACGGGGGCTTCTTCGCGCCGGCGACCGCACTTTCCGGTGGCGGCGCGGGGCCGGAGGCGTCACCATGCGCGTGACCGGCACCACCATCAACCGGACGGTGAACCATGACGCGTCCCCGGGCCACGCTCCTCGCAGTCCTGCTCTTCGCCGCGACCGCCGCCGCCGCCCCGAACGATTTCGGCGGCACCCCGGCGGCGGGGGACGCGCCGCGGGACGAAGTGCTGCTCACCGACGGCACCCTGCTGACGGGCCGGATCCTGGAGGAGTTCGCCGACCGGATCGTCTTCGAGACCGACGCGCTGGGCCGGATGGAGATCGCGCGGACGAACATCGTCCGCCTGGCGCGCGGCGTCGAACGAAAGGGGGCGCTGGCCGACCCGGACTACAACTCCCTGATGTTCTGCCCCACGCCGGCCACCTTGGCCAAGGGGGACAGCTACTTCCGCGACTTCGAGCTCTTCTTCCTGAACTACGGCACCTCGCTCTCCGACGCCTTCAACCTGAGCGTCGGCACCCTGTTCCCCGTCTCGTCCGAGGTCCTGATGATCTCCCTGGGCGGCAAGCTGCGCCTGACCGACCGCGAGACGCAACCGGTCGGTTTGGCGCTCACGGGCAGCTACACGCTGCTGGAGGATATCATGTTCGGGGCGGTGGGGGTGGTGGCGGGCGTCGGGGACCGGCGCCGGAGCCTGAACCTCGCGGTCAACCGGACCTTCGACGACGACGGCGACAGCGAACTCGCCTTCATCCTCGGCGGCGACTTCCAGAGTTCGCGACGCGGCAAGCTCTTCATCGAGTACATGAGTTCCGCGTCGCTGCTCGCGGACGAGGAGGACGACCTCGAGGGCTTCATCAACCTCGGCGTGCGCCTGTTCGGCGACAGCCACTCGTTTTCCCTGAGCGGATTCCGGCCGTTGACCGGCGACGGCGGCAGCTTCGTCGCGTTCCCGATGCTCATGTACAGCAACCACTGGTAGGGGGCCGCCCCGGCGGCGGCCTAGAGTCCGAGGTACCAGGTCCAGGC
>JAURXS010000115.1 GCA_030654305.1 bacterium
GGCGGCGCGGGCGGCACCGGCGGAACCGGCGCCGCGAATTGTCTCGGCGAGATCGGCCGGGGCGGCAACGGCGGCAGCGGTGGCGCGGGCGGCCAGGGCGGCGGCGGCGCCGGCGGCCACGGCGGACCGAGCTACGGCGTCTGGAGCCAAGGCGGCGCGCCCGTGATCAGCGGCACGACCTACATGATCGGGATGGGCGGCAACGGCGGTTCCGGCGGCACGCCCAACGGTCCGACCGGCCCCACGGGCGCCACCGGCAACACGAACTAGCGGCGAGCGCCAAGCTCGTGACGAGGGGAGAGCCGGCGGGAGACCGCCGGCTCTCTTCATATTGATGGGTGCGGTCGTCGATATGATGGAGGAGGCTTCGAGCCCGATCACATCAACACCTTGTAAAATCACCAGTTACGACCGCCATGACGTGCGGCATGTCGATTGCAGTTGCCGGGACTGGATCGACCTCGGCAACACCGCATGAATGGGAGCGTGTCATGAATGGACTCAGGAGATTCTCAAGGATCACCATGAAGGCCGGCGCTGTCGGCGCCTGCATGCTGATCTTCGCCGGTGACGCGGTGGGCGCGGTCCCGGCCGTCGAGCCGCAGCTCCATGTGGTCGGCGCGGACGAGATCCTGGTCAGGATCGATCAGCAGAGCGACCAGGCCGACGCCGACCGGGAGGCGATCCAGGCCTTGCTGCAGCGCGAGGACGTGCGCCGCATCGCCGGGGCCGCCGGTCTGGACCTCGAGCGCGCCAGCGCCGCGGCGTCGGTCCTCTCGGGTGAGGCGCTGGCGACGCTGGCTGCGCAGGCCAGCAGCGTCGACGAGGGACTTGCGGGAGGAGAGGGCAACGTCGTCATCTCGACGACCGCGATCATCATCATCCTGCTGATCCTCATCCTTCTGGTCAACTGAACCGGCGGGCCGTGAACTCGTGGCGTGCAGCCGGCTTCTGCGTCGCGGCGGCGGCTCTGTTCCGGTTCGCACCGGCGGCGGCCGCGCCGCCGGCCGCCACACCACCGGACGCCCGAGGAAGCGCACCGCAGACGGTGCGATTCCTGGACGTCCCCTACGTGCCGCAGAGCGGAGCGCTCTGCGGCGGGGCCGCCCTCGCCATGGTCCTGCGCTATTGGGGGAAGACCGGCGTCTTGGCCGAGGACTTCGCCGCTCTGGCGGAACCAGGCCAGGCCGGTCTGCTCACGGCCACCCTCGTGAAGGCCGTCGAAGACGAGGGCTGGACCGCGCTGCCCTTGGCGGGAAATCGGGCCGGGATCGCGGAGCAACTGGCCCGGGGCAGGCCGATCATCGCCCTGCTGCGAGCCGGCGCCGACTCCTATCACTACGTGGTGCTCGTGGCCTGGACCGACGGCTGGGTGGTCGTCCACGATCCCGTCGTGGGGCCGTTCCGGGCCCTGCGCGAAGCGGAGTTCGCCACCGCCTGGTCCGGAAGCGGCGACTGGGCGCTCCTGATCCTCCCACCACAGCAGAGCGGGGAGCAAACCGCGCCGGAGGTCCCGGCGGCGGCGCTGCCGGCACACATCGCTCCCGCGGGGTGCGATTCCCTGATGGCTGCGGGTGTCCTGCTGGCCCGGGAAGGTGATGCCGCGGGGGCGGAGCACGAGTTCCTCGCCGCCCAGGCGCTCTGTCCCGGATCCGCGGCGCCGCTGCGGGAGCGCGCGGGCCTGCGGTTCCGTGCCGACGACTGGCCGGTAGCGAGCCGGCTGGCGCAGCGTGCCCTGGCGCTCGATGCGGGCGATGCCCACGCCCGGCGCCTGCTGGCCGGCAGCCGGTTCCTGCTCGGGGATGTGGAGGGCGCGCTGCGTGCCTGGAACCACCTGTCCGAACCGCGGACCGACCTGGCGCGCATCGACGGCCTGGCGCGCACGCGCTACGCCGTCGTGGCCGTCCAACTCGACCTGCCGCCGGGCCGGATGCTCACGCCGGAAGCCTACCGTCGAGCGAGCCGGCGCCTGGAGGAATTGCCGGCCCAAGCGGATTTCCGGTTGAGCCTGAAACCCCTGCCCGCCGGGATCACCCAGCCGAACGTGACCGTGCTGGAGCGGCCACTCGCGTTCGGGGGCCGGTGGGACGTCGCGAGTGCGGGTCTCGACGCCGTGCTCGGGCACGGGGTCGACGTCGGCGTGGCGAGCCCCATGGGGCAAGGGGAGCTGTGGTCCGTCGGATGGGACTGGTGGCGGGAGCGCCCGCGCGTCTCGTTGGCGCTGACGGTGCCGGCCGTCGGCGGGCGGCCCGGCATCTGGCGCGTGGAAGGATTCTGGGAACGCCAGGCCTATGCGCCCGCGCTCGTGCCGGCCGCTTTCGTGTCATCCGTGAGCGGCGCGGTCCGCAGCGTGTCGGTTCGCGAGGAGCGCCGGCGCACGGGCCTGTCCTTCGCCGATTGGGTCGGCCCGGACCTGCGCCTCGAAATCGGTGCGGCGCTGGATGAGTGGGATGATCGTGGAGCCCACGCGTCGCTCGCGATGAGCGTGGGAACGCGGTGGGCGGGCGACCGCCTGGCGCTGACGGCGGCACTGGCGCGGTGGGCGAGCCTCGGGAGCGGCGCCCCGTTCGGAAACGGGAGCTTGTCCCTGGGCTGGGATGCGCGCGGGTCGCAAGCCTCCGCAGCGTGGCGCGGCAGCCTGGGGGTTTCCCGCGCGACCGCGGGCGCGCCGCTGGCGCTCTGGTCGGGTGCGGGAACCGGATACGGGCGCGCGCCGCTCCTGCGCGCGCATCCCCTGCTGGACGGCGGCGTCGTCCGGGGGCCCGTCTTCGGGCGCGCGCTCGCCCAGGCGACGATCGAGCGGCAGGCCTGGCTGTGGCGGCCGGGTCCCGTGCAGTTCGGCTGGGCCGTCTTCGTCGACATGGCCAAACCGTGGGAGACCGGACCGGTCGGCCGTGTCCCGTGGCAGGTGGACGGCGGCGCGGGTCTGCGGGTGAAGGTGCCGGGCAGGCGGGGCCAGTTGCGGGTCGACGCGGCGCGCGGTTTCACCGACGGGAATTCGGCCGTGTCCGCCGGCTGGCTGTACCCCTGAAGCGGGACGACGTCAGTGAGCGCCTTCGCCGTCGAGCATGACCTTGAAGGTCAGAGCCAGGATGCGCAGATCGTTCCGCAAGCTGAGGCTGTCGATGTACTCGCGGTCGAGGACGACCTTGCGGCGCACCGATTCGAGGTCGGTGTCGTAGCCGTTGATCACCTGCGCGAGGCCGGTGATGCCGGGCAGCACGACGAGGCGCTCCCGATAGTGCGGCACGTCGTGTTCGAACTGGCGGATGAAGTAGAGCCGTTCCGGTCGCGGCCCGATGACGCTCATCTCGCCGCGCAGGACGTTGGCGAACTGCGGGAACTCGTCCAACCGGGTCTTGCGCAGCACGCGGCCCACCCGGGTCATGCGCTCGTCGTTCTCCACGGCCAACTGCGGTCCGTTGCTCTCCGCCTCCGGGCACATCGTGCGCAGCTTGAAGATCCGGAAGGGGCGCCCGGGATTGATGACGTGGCGCCGATCGGACTGGGGCGGGAACGGCACGCGCCGCCGCCGCCGGTCGATCCCGATGCGGGGCTGCAGGAAGAAGACCGGTCCGCGGGAGTCGAGCTTGATGGCCGGCGCCAACAGGGTCAGGGCCATGACGAACACGGACAGGGCGATGATCGAGATGACCAGGTCGATCCCGCGCTTGATTCCCCGGGCGTAGGCTGCCGCATGTTCGGCGGCTATCCGGGATTCGATGCCGGACAACGGCTCGAACCGCCCGTCGTCGGGTGCAGACCCGTACGACCGGAAATCGCGCCGTTGCCCGGCTGAGGCCGGAATGCCGTCACGGATCACAGGACCCTGGAGCGGCGGCTGCCGCCCATCAGCAGCGCGACGCCGCCGATCAGCACGACCACGCCGACGATCGCCGGGATCGGGAAGGTCTTGTGTTCGGTCGCGGTGATGTTCAGCGGGCCTACGTCGAGAACGGTCTTGTCCCTGGTGTAGTCGATCCCGCCGTAGACCAGCGCGATGACACCCGCGATCGCGAGCACGATGCCGATGGTTTTCATGTCGGTCGCCCTTTCGTGGCGAGGCGCCGGACCGGGTGCGCGG
>JAURXS010000116.1 GCA_030654305.1 bacterium
CGGTTCGCCTCGTACTCGTTCAGGCTGGTCCACTCGCGGTTGAAGTTGACGCCGTCGATGTAGTAGAGGTGCCGGTTCGCGTTGACGACCAGCTCGAGCGCGGGGTCGTCGTCGACGTCGCCCACGCAGAGGCCGTGCAGCACCTGGAAATCGTTCTGGAGGGTCTCGTAGCGCAGGCGGCCGTCGTCCGCGGACCAGACGTAGAGGATGGCCGCGCTCGTCCAGGCGATCACCTCGTCCGTGCCGTCGCCGTCGAGGTCGGCCGAGAGCACCTCCTGCACGGTGCCCGTCAGCTGCTTGCTGGTCCACAGCGCCCGGGCGCCCTCGCCCGTGACGTGGACGAGCCGGACCAGGCCGAAGCGGTCGCCGATGGCCAGCACCGGCCCGTCGGCGTCCTCCAGGGACTCGATCGTGGCGACGTGGTCCAGGCGTTCGGCGGCGCGCATGGCCCGCACGTAATCCTGGTAGCCGAGGGACCGGGGGCCGCCGGCGAGCAGGCCGGACTCCTGCTGGGCGACGGACGCGCCGGCGAGCGACAGGACGCCGAACGCCAGCACGGCCGGCCGGATCGCGGCCACGCCGCGCGCGAACTTGGAAGCGGTCATCATGAGCGGCCTCGCAGATCTCCTGATGATGCCGGCCGCCGGCGGCGGTGGCGCGCGCAGCGACCGGGTCCGGCAGGGCGCCGGCTGACGCATTCAGGGGGTGGCGATATCCGGCGCTCAAGATAACCGTTGCCCGGCGCGGCGTCCACAGCCGGATCGGCCGGCCGTCGGCTGGTCGCGGCGCGGCCGCGGCCGTCGCTCACCAGGGAACGGGGAAACCGACCTGCAGGTGGCAGGACCAGCCGGAGTAGTCGAAGCCCATGTCGACGAAACGGCGCCAGCGCACCAGCGCCACGACGAGCGTGCGCGGCGACGGCCGCAGTTCCCAGCCGGCCTCCAGCACGCCCGAGTAGTTGCGCAGCTCGCCGGCGGCGGTCGCCGTCGCGGCGGAGTCCGCCGCGGCCACGCCGGGGTAGCTGATCTGGGCGATGTCGAGGCCCAACCCGACGAAGGCCGCCCGCGCCGGGGCCTCCCGCCGCACGTCGCCGAGGTAGCGGCGCGCAACGAGCCCGACGGCGACGAGGTCGCGCCCCCTCGCCACGCTGCGGTACTCGCCGTGCAGCACCAGCCCGAGGTTGAAGTCGTAGAGGGGCGGGAAGATCTCGGCGCCGGCCGCCGGGCTCAGCACCAGCCCGCCGGAAACGCCGGGGCGCAGGCCGCCCTCGCCGCGCGTGTCCCCCAGGCTCGGGCCGAGCGTGAGGAAGGGCGGCGGCGCCGCGTCGGGACGGTCGAGGGACGAACGCAGGACGCCGCCGGCGCGCGCGGACACCGCGCAGGCCAGCAACACGCCGGCCGCCGCCAGGCAGCACGCGGCGAGGCCCGGCAGCCGCCGTTTCAGCCGTATCGACTTCATCGCACCTCCGCTGGCATCGCCGTGCTCCACGCTCGATGCCGCCACCGATGCAAGGACGGTGCCAGGCCTCGAATCATCCAACGTGTTGCCGGGAATGGGGATGCGCGCTATGATCCCGGCGGCGACGGCCGCATCGCGACCGCCGTGATCGCCCACTGGCCACCGGAGGACGCATGGCCCCCGACACGCCCGCCACGGCCTACACCACGCTCGCCGGCGACGGCGAGGCCGAGATCCGGGT
>JAURXS010000117.1 GCA_030654305.1 bacterium
ACCCAGGAGCGCGCCGTGACCACGGCCGACTACGCCGCCGTCACCGAGCGCCTGCCCGAGGTGCAGCGCGCCGCCGCCAGCCTGCGCTGGACCGGCAGCTGGCACACCGTGTTCGTCACCGTGGACCGGCAAGACGGTGAAGCCATCGACCCCGCCTTCGCCACCCAGGTCGGCACCCACCTGGACCGCTACCGCATGGCCGGCCACGACCTGCGCATCCACGACCCGATCGCGGTGTCGCTGGAGATCGACCTGCTGGTCTGCGTGGACAAGGACCATTTCCGCAGCGACGTCAGCCGCGGCCTGCTCGACGTGCTGAGCAGCCGCACCCGCGCCGACGGCACGCGCGGCCTGTTCCACCCTGACCACTTCAGCTTCGGCCAGAACGTGTTCCTGAGCCCGCTGTACGCGGCCGCGCGCACCGTGGCCGGCGTGGGCTCGGTCCAGGTCACGCGCTTCCAGCGCCAGGGACAGGCCGACCCCAAACCCCTGGCCGACGGCTTCATGACGCTGGGCCGGCTGGAGATCGCGCGGCTGGACAACGACCCCAACTTCCCCGAGCACGGCGTGCTGCGGCTGGAACTGCACGGAGGCAAGTGATGAGTGGCCCTGACACCTTCCCCGGCGACTGCGGCTGCTGCGCCGGCGTGGACGCCGACACCCCGGCGCGCGTGCACAACCCGCCCGGCCAGCCGGCCATCGCCTACCGGGTGGGCCGCCACGGCGACTTCCTCGCCTCCATGCAGGCGCGGCTGTCGAGCACCGACACGCCGGCGCTGGCGGCCCTGGGCACGCGCGAGTTGAGCGACTTCAGCCTGGCGCTGGCCGATGCCATGGCCACCTCGCTCGACGTGCTGGGCTTCTACACCGAACGCTACGCGCAGGAACACTACCTGCGCACCGCCACCGAGCGCCTCTCGGTGCGCGAGATGGCGCGCCTGATCGGCTACCGGCTCGCACCCGGCGTGGCCGCCAGCACCCACCTGGCGTTCAAACTGCTGGAGGCGCCGGGCGCCGCGCCGCCCGAGCCGATCCTGATCCCGGTGGGCACACGGGTGCAGAGCGTGCCCGGCCAGGACGAGACGGCGCAGAGCTTCGAGACCGTGGCCGAGATCCCCGCGCGGGTGCAGT
>JAURXS010000118.1 GCA_030654305.1 bacterium
CGAAACTGAGCGGGACCATGGGGCTCACGGGCCGCTTCGACACGCTCGACGACGCCGACGACGTGATCTTCGGCGCCGGCTCCGGCCAGAGCCGCAGCTCGCTGACCATCGCACCGGTGTTCGCGCTCGGGGAAGGCATGCGGGCCCTGGCGGAACTGCGCCTGGACATGTCCGATGAAGACGCCTTCGTCGACCACGACGGCACGCCCAAGGGCTCGACGACCTCGGCGGCGTTCACGATGACGTACAGCTTCTAGTCCTGGACGCCGCAACGCATCGCCCGTAGGAGAAGGGGGCGGATCCCGCCTGGGACCCGCCCCCTTTGTCTTCACCGCGGACCGGTCCGATCAATCGCGGCGCGGCATCGCCGCCGCATCGGGCGCCGGAAGATCTGTTCCTCCGCGCACCGACCACCCCGTCTTCAGCCCGATCACGAACCACGCCAGGGCCAGCGTCCCGACCGCGAAGATCGTGTCGCCGATCACCCGCAGCCAGCGCAGGGTCTGCAAGTAGTCCTGCTGCAGGAACTCGGCCGAGCGGGCGTACCACAGCCCGTCGCGCACGCTGGCCATCGTCTGGGCCAGGCCCACCGGCAGCACGCTGATCAGCACCATGGCCGCCAGCCCGATGTTGATGGCCCAGAAGGCGAAGCGGATGACCCCGTCCTTCCAGATCCGGCGCGCGGCCAAGCCCTTGAGCACGAAGAGCATCAGCCCGATGCCCAGCATGCCGTAGACCCCGAACAGCGCCGTGTGGCCGTGCACCGGCGTGGTGTTCAGACCCTGCATGTAGTAGAGCGCGATGGGCGGGTTGATGAGGAAGCCGAAGACGCCCGCGCCCACCAGATTCCAGAACGCCACCGCGATGAAGCAGTAGATCGGCCACTTGTAGGCCTCGAGCCACGGCTTGGCGCGGCTGAGCGTGAGGTTGTGGTAGGCCTCGAAGCCCATCAGCACCAGGGGCACCACTTCCAGGGCGCTGAAGGTGGCGCCCAGCGCGAGCACCGCCGTCGGGGTGCCCGTGAAGTAGAGGTGGTGGAAGGTGCCGATGATGCCGCCGGCCAAAAAGACGTTCGTGGAGAAGAGCGTGGCGGCGGTCGCCGTCTTCACCTTCAGCAGACCCAGGCGCACGAAGAGGAAGGCGATGACCACGGTGGCGAAGACCTCGAAGAAGCCCTCCACCCACAG
>JAURXS010000119.1 GCA_030654305.1 bacterium
GCCGCCAGCGCCTCCGGCCGCACCGCCCGTCCAGGCCGCCGCCCCCGCTCCGCGCCCGCCGATGGGCGCGGCGCCGCGCGGCGCCGCGGCTCCCTTGGGCGGCCAGACCCGCACGTACCAGCCGTCGCATGACCGCCGCGACGACCGGCCCTCGACCACCACCTATCGCCCCGAGCGCGCCCCGGGCCGCTTCGAGAACGCCAATTTCGGACAGCGCGCGCCGCGCACCGACGCCCGCCCGCCGCGCGACGACGCCGGTCCGCCGCGCCGTGACGACCGCGGCCCGCCGCAGCAAGCCGACCGCGGTCCGCGGCCGCCGGAAGGCACTGTCCGTTATTCGGCCCTGGCGCCCCGCCCGGCGCCGGGCGCGCCCCGTGGTCCCGGAGGCCCGCGCGGTCCCGGCGGCTCGCGGGTCGGTCCCGCCGCCCCGCCCGCCACGCCCGAGGTCCAGCGCGCCACCCGCCAGGCTCCGCGGCCCGGCGGCGCGGTCATGGATCGCCGTCCCGACGAGGACGACCGTCGCCGTGACGCCGGCCCGGGCAAGGCCATCAGCCGCGCCAAGGGCGCGCCGATGCGCCGCGAAGGCCGCCTGACTATCCAGACCGTCGCCGGCGACGCCGAGGGCGCCGAGCGGATGCGGTCGCTCGCCTCCGTCCGCCGCGCCCGCGAACGCGAGCGTGAACAGCGCAAGGGCGGCGCCGTCGAACAGGCCCGCGTCTCCCGCGAGGTCATCATCCCCGACGTGATCACGGTGGGCGAACTCGCCAACCGGATGGCCACGCGCGGGGTCGAGATCATCAAGTTCCTGATGCGTCAGGGCGTGATGCTGAAGATCAACGACGTCATCGACAACGATACCGCAGAGCTGGTGGCCACCGAATTCGGCCACACCGTGAAGCGCGTCTCGGAGGCCGACGTCGAAGAGGGCTTCATCAAGGCCGAGGACGTCGACGATCACCTGCTGCCGCGTCCGCCGGTGGTGACCATCATGGGACACGTCGACCACGGCAAGACCTCGCTGCTGGACGCCCTGCGCGCCAGCGACGTGGTTTCCGGCGAGCACGGCGGCATCACCCAGCACATCGGCGCCTACCAGGTGCGCCTGGAAAACGGCCAGGCGGTCACCTTCCTCGACACCCCCGGTCACGCCGCCTTCTCCGCCATGCGGATGCGTGGCGCGAACGTGACGGACATCGTGGTGCTGGTGGTGGCGGCCGACGACGGCGTGATGCCCCAGACCATCGAGGCGATCGACCACGCCAAGGCGGCCGGCGCCCCGATCATCGTGGCCATCAACAAGATCGACAAGCCGGGCGCCGACCCGACGCGGGTGATCAACGAGCTGCTTCAGCACGAGATCGTGGTGGAAAGCCTCGGCGGCGACACCCAGGCCATCCAGATCTCCGCCAAGGAGAAGATGGGCCTGGACGACCTGATCGAGGCCATCCTGCTGCAGGCCGAGGTGCTCGACCTGAAGGCCAACCCCGACCGCACCGCCGACGGCGTGGTGATCGAGGCCAAGCTGGATCGCGGCCGCGGCGCCGTCTCCACCGTGCTGGTCAAGCGCGGCACCCTGAAGCGCGGCGACATCGTCGTGGCCGGCGACACCTTCGGCCGCGTCCGCGCGCTGCTGAACGAGCGCGGCGAGCAACTCGACTCGGCCGGGCCCTCGGTGCCGGTGGAGATCCTGGGCCTCGACGGCACGCCCGCGCCGGGCGAACCGTTCGCGGTCGTGGAGAACGACGCCCGCGCCCGCGAGCTGACCGACTATCGCGTGCGGATGAAGCGCGAGAAGACCGGTTCGCCGATGCAGGGCGCCAGCCTCGCCGACATGATGGCCAAGCTCGCCGACAAGAAGGTCTCCGAGCTGCCGGTCATCATCAAGGCCGACGTGCAGGGGTCCGCCGAAGCTATCGTCGGCTCGCTGGACAAGCTGGCCCACGAGGAGGTCCGCGCGCGGATCATCCTGTCGGGCGCCGGCGCGATCAGCGAAAGCGACGTGATGCTGGCCAAGGGCGCCGGCTCGCCGATCCTGGGCTTCAACGTCCGCGCCTCCAAGCAGGCGCAGGCGCTGGCCGAGCGCGAAGGCGTTGAGATCCGTTACTACGCGGTGATCTACGATCTGATCGACGACATCAAGGGCGTGCTCTCGGGCATGCTGGCCCCGATCCAGCGCGAAACCTTCCTCGGCAACGCCGAGGTCCTGCAGGCCTTCGACATCTCCAAGGTCGGCCGGGTCGCGGGTTGTAAGGTCACCGAAGGCGTGGTCCGCAAGGGCGCGCGCGTCCGGATCATCCGCCAGGACGTGGTGGTGCTGGAACTGGGCGTGCTTCAGACGCTCAAGCGCTTCAAGGACGAGGTCAACGAGGTCCCGTCCGGCCAGGAGTGCGGCATGGCGTTCCAGGGCTTCCAGGACATCAAGGCCGGCGACGTCATCGAGTGCTTCACCCTCGAAGAGGTCAAGCGGACCCTCTA
>JAURXS010000120.1 GCA_030654305.1 bacterium
CGAGCGCGAGGATCGGCAGGAAGTAGGACGAGGGGTCGGCCACGCCGTAGCTGAACGTCACGGCGCACTCGATGATGCAGCCGGCCGCGATCGCCAGCAGCAGCTGTCGGCGCGGCCCGGGGCCGGCCGTGCGGACCGCCACGCCGATCGCGAGAGCGGACAGGGCCAGGAACGGGTAGACGTAGAGCGCCAGGAAGCGCGCTTGGGCGGACGAAGGGTGGAAGTGTCCGAAGAACTCCCGGTACTGGGCGGCCCGCAGATGGTCGAGGACGGCTCCCCAGGCGGGGGCGAGCAGCGGCCACTGCACGGTCCCGGGGTGGAAGGCCCGCCAGGCGACGAAGCCGTAGGACAGCAGCGGCAACAGCAAGCCGGCCAGCGCCGGGGCGAACAGGCGCGCCGACAGGCCCCGCCGTCGCACCGGGATCGCGAGCGCGAGCGTCAGGGGCGCCGCCAGCAGCAGGGCCGTCGCGTGGTGCGCCAGCCCGAGGCCGCAGACCAGGCCCCAGGCGGCCGCGCCGCGCCGGGAGCCCGCGCCGGTGACGGCGGCGGACTCGTCCAGTCGCCCGAGCAGGCGCAGGGCCAGCAGCGCCGCGCCGCAGGACCAGGCCACGTGCCAAGAGCCGGTCTCGGCCAGCGTCGTCTCGAAGGTCCAGATGGGGTTCAGGCCGAAGAGAAGCACGGGCAGCCACGCCAGCACGGCGCCGCCGCGCCCGTCCGCGACCAGGCGGCGAGCCAAACGGTGCAGCAGCGCGACGGCCACCGCGCCGCCCAGCGCGCTCCAGGCGTTGGCGGCGTAGGCCCAGCCGACCCCGCAGGCGTGCAGGAGCGACACGAACGGGTGACCGAGCAGCGTGTAGAGCGGATAGCCCGTGGGGTGGGCGATGCCGCGGGTCGCCAGCACCAGCGTGAACTCCGCCGCGTCCTTGTCCCCGACCGCCGGCGGCGCGAGCACCAGGTAGAGGGCCAGCGCGCCGATCCCGGCCAGGAGCGAAGGCGTCCAGTCGGCGCTCCCGGCGAGGATCGCAGGAGATCCCGGTGTCGTTGGTTTGGTTCCTTTCACCATGGGGTGTCCCTTCCCGCGACGGTCCTCCGGCACCTTTCCTCCTTGGGATTGTAGAGCCCGACCGCCCGCGCGTCGATTCCTGCTTGCCGTCGCGACGGCGGCGATGGCGCCTTGACCGCCGACCGCCGCGTTCCTAAGGTGGTCCGGGAGGACATCATGAACGATCGATCTCGAGCCCCGGCCGTCCGCGGCGCCACCGTGTTCCTGACCGCGAGCCTGGCGCTGCTCGCCGCCGGCTGTGCGAGCGGGCCGCCG
>JAURXS010000121.1 GCA_030654305.1 bacterium
TCGGGGACCGTGCGGTGGCTCCACAGCCACCAGCCCGCGAACACCAGCGCGCCCAGCAGCAGCGTGATGCCGTTGGCCCAGCTCAGCCACCGGCCCAGCTCGCGCCGCAGCGGGTGGTCCTCGCCGGTCAGCGGCAGGCGCGGCGCGTCGTCGAGGCGGAAGGCCCAAGGTATGTGGGCGGTCGGGATGTGGGGAGCGGCGCCCGGCGCAGTTTCCTTGCGGCTCATCGCACTCCCTCCAGCACGGCGTCCTCGCCCTCCTGCATCGGCACGAGGCTGAAGCGCTGCATGTTGGCGTCCTCGAGGGTGTCCATCATGTCCACCATCGGCTCGTAGCGGGCGTCGCGGTGGATCTTGACCAGGACGATCAGCTCGGGGTTGGCGGCGCCGAAGCTGCGGAAGTCCGCGGCCAGCTCCTCCCAGGTCGCCTTCGACAGGGCGCCCGTCCCCATCTTGAAGTACAGCGACTCGTCCTTGTCGACGAAGACGGTCATCACGTTGGACTCGGGCACCTCGACCTTGGCGCCCGGTTCGGGCATGTTCACCTCCATGGCCAGCGGGCGGCGGAACACCGTGGTGACCATGAAGAAGATCAGCAGCAGGAAGGCCACGTCCACCATCGGCGTCATGTCGATGCGGATCACCGACCGCCGTTTCTTCGGGCGGAACAGGCTGTTGGCGACCTGCGGTTTCTGCTTGCCGCTCTCGGCGACGGCGACTTCTGCCATCGGTGCTCCTCTAGGACGCCGGCACGGCCGGCGTCCGCTTCTTGAGGTCGGTCATCAGGTTGAAGCGCAGCGTCTTGGCTTCGGCCAGGGAGTCCATCAGGTCGGCCACGGCGCCGAAGGAGGCGTCCTTGTCGCCCTTGAGCACGACCACGGCCGACGGGTTGCGGCTGCGCCAGTCGACGATGGCCTTCAGGGCCTCCGTCGGCATCAGCTCCTGGGCGTCGACGCCCCGCTCGCTCGAGATGTAGATCCGGCCCTCGCGGTTGACCGTCAGGATGATCGTGTTGGTCTCCGGGATGTGGATCTCGGAGGTGGAGTATGGCAGCTGCACGGCCACCTGCTCCGGCGGCTTGAACTGGGTGGTGGACATGAAGAAGATCAGCAGCAGGAACGCCACGTCCACCATGGGCGTCATGTCGATGCGGACACGCGTGCGGCGGGCCATGGCTCAGGACTCCTTCGCGTTTTCCAGCAGCTGGAGCACCTCGTAGGACGTCTCCTCGACCATCGTGTTGAAGCGGTCGACCTTCGTCGTGAAGTAGTTGTAGAGCACCGTCGCCAGGATGGCCGTGATCAGGCCCAGCGCCGTGTTGACCAGGGCCTCGGAGATGCCCAGGGCCAGCTGCGTGGCGTCGGGCGCGCCGGCGTGGGACATGGCCTGGAACGAGCGGATCATGCCGATGGTGGTGCCCAGCAGGCCCAGCAGCGTGGCGATCGAGGCGATGGTCGACAGGGCCGTCAGGTTCTGCTCGAGGTTCGGGCTCTCCAGCGAGCCGGCCTCGGCCAGGGCGCGGCGCGTCTCGTCGATCAGTTCCTTCTTCGAGGCGGCGCGGGGCTTGCGGTCGCGGTAGCTCTCCAGGCCGGCGCCGATGACGTTGGCCAGGCAGCCGCCCTGCTGCTTGCAGGCGGCGACGGCTTCGGCGTGCTTGCCGGCGTGGATCGACTCCTTCACCGCGCGCACGAACGACGCCACGTTGCCCCGGCCGCCGGCCCGGCCCAGCACGATGAAGCGCTCGACGGCGAAGGTCAGGGCCAGGAAGAAGAAGGTCAGGCCCAGCACGAGCAGCGGGCCGCCCTGCTTGATGTAGGGGGGCGTGCTGTTCCAGATGAGCCAGGACACCAGCAGCGACAGGGCGAACACGATGGCCAGGACATAGTTCTTCATCGCGTGGGACTTCCTTTCCGGGTTGGACGGCGGCGGGGGCGACCGCGCGGGGCGGTCATCTTCCCGATGCCTGGTTGCGGGCCTGGTCCAGGATCGCGGCCCCCTTCTTGAGCATGGCGTTGTCGGGATCGAGACGGCGCGCGCGGCCGAAGGCGGCCTCGGCGGCGTCGAGGCGTTCGCGGCCCAGCTCGGAGCTGCCGAGCCCGGCCCAGCCGTCGGCGTTGTCGGGGTCCGCCTCCGTCGCGGCGCGGTAGGCCGCGGCGGCGCCCGCGTAGTCGGCGCGGCGCAGCAGGCAGAAGCCGAGGCCGCGCTGCGCCTTGGCGTTCTGCGGTTCGGCCGCCAGGACGCGGCGGTACTCGGCCTCGGCTCCGGCGACGTCGTCGCGCGAGGCGAGGGTCTGGGCCAGCAGCAGGCGGCCCACGGTCAAATCGGGATTCAGCTCGAGCGCGCGGCGGAACGAGGGGATCGCCTCGTCGAAGAGCGACGACTGGTACAGGGCGATGCCGAGGTTCAGGTGGAAGGCCGGCGAGTCGGGGTTCAGGGCGATCGCCGCGCGGAAGTGGTCGGCGGCCGCGGCGGCGTCGCCCCGGCGCAGGGCCACGATGCCGGTCTGGAAGGGCACGTTCGCGTCCGTCGGATCCAGGGCGGCGGCGCGCGCGAGGGCGGCCGCGGCGTCGTCGAAGCGCTTCTGTCCCGCCAGCCAGTCGGCGAGCGCCGTGTAGTCGTCGACCGCCCAGGCGAAGGCGGAGGGCCGGGTCGCCATCTCCGCCATCATGGCGGCCGCGGCGGCGCGCGCCTCGTCGTCGCCGCGCAGGGCGGCGCGCACGTAGAGGAACTTCGCATCCGGGCGTTCGGGGGCCAGCGCGAGGGCGGCGGCGGCGCTCGCGGCGGCCTGGGCGTAGTTGCGCAGCTCCAGGCAGCAGGCGGCCACGCCCAGGTGCGCCTCGACGTCGCCCGGATCGAGCATCGCGCAGCGCAGGTAGGTGCGGGCGGCCTGCTCGTAGCGCTTGGCCGCGCGCAGCAGGTCGGCGAGGTCGCGCAGCGCGGGCGTGTACGTGGAGTCGATCGCCACCGCGCGCAGGTAGCTGTCGCGCGCCTCGTCGTAGCGCCCGACCTTGCGGTAGAGGCCGCCGAGGCCGCTCAACATCGGCGCCGTGGGCGTCATGCCCGGCGAGTTCAGCGCCTGCTCGAAGGCGTCGATGGCCAGGGCCGGCGAACCGCCGCGCTCGTAGATCTCGCCGACCAGGGCGCCGTACTGCGGGTCGCCGGGATTCAGGTGCAGCGCCCGCAGCGCCGACAGCTCTGCCGCGGGCAGGTCGCCCCGTCCCGACTGCAGCAGCGCGAGGCCGTGGTGGTACAGGTCCTCGCCCTCGCCCACGCCCTGGCGGCCCTTGCCGCGCGCCAGCTCCTTATCCGCCTCGTCCCACAGCTGCTGCGCCAGGAGCAGGCGCGCGCGGCCGTAATGAGCCTCCCACAGCTTGGGCTCGGCGACGAGCGCGGCGTCGAACTCCGCGGCGGCCTCGCGGTCGCGGCCGGCGCGCAGCAGGACCAGGCCCAGGCGGGCGCGGACCTCGGCCTGGTCGCCGCCGGACTCGAGCGCGCGGCGGTAGTCGGTTTCCGCCTCGGAGTAGCGCCCCTCCAGGTCGGCGATCCGGCCCAGGCCGAACAGGGCCCGCGGCACCTGGTGGCCGTGGGCGATGGCCTCTTCGAAGTGGCCGCGCGCCTCCTGGAGGCGGCCCGCCTCGAGCGACTTCAAACCCTTGCGCAGCGGGTCGGTGTCCATGGTGTAGGGGGAGCGTTCGGCGGCGGCGAGGTTGGTCCAAGCCACGGCCAGCAGCAGGGTCGCGATCGGCAGCAGTCGGTGCAGGAGCCGGGATCGGAACACGTCGCTACTCCTTGGACGCGGGAACTCAGTCGCCGACCGGATGACGGGTCAGCACGATGTCCCTCAACACGCGACTGTCGGGCAAGTATCCCGCCCGCTCGACCTGGCGCTGCGCGCGGCCGCCGGCGAGGTGGGTCAGGAACTTGCCGGCCTCGATGCCGCCCGTCGCCCGGCAGGCCGCGTACAGCCGGTGCCGCAGCGGGTAGCGCCCCGCGGCGAGATTCCCGGGCGTCGGGGCCACGGGCGCGGGTTCCCCGTCCACGACCAGCGACGCCGCACGCACGCCCGCGGCGGCGAGGTCGGCCGGCAGGGTCAGCGTCGAGGCCAGGCCCATCGCGCCGCCGCCTTCGCGGGCGGCGGCCAGGACGGCGCCTGCATCGGCGAGCAACACGACGCGCGACGACGCCGGGGGTTGCGCCTCGCCCCGGAACGACTGCCAGAGGCCGTCGTTGGGGTCCGGAACATACAGCGGCGACGTCAGCGTGGAGGGGCCGCCCGCCAGCATCGCGTCCAGATCCGGCAGGGAGATCGCGGCCGTGTCGCCGGACTGGGGCGACAGCAGGACGATCCCGCCCATGGCCACCGGCACCACGATCGCCGTGTCGCCGTCGGCGGCCCGGAACAGCCGCATCTCGTCGGCGTCGGGCTTCCTGTACAGGAAGGCCACGTCGGCCCGGCCGTTGATCAGGTCCTGAAGGGCCTGGTTGGTGCCGCCGCCGCGGACGGTCAGTTCAAGGTCAGGGTAGTCCAGTCGGTACTTCCCGACCAGGACGTCCACCAGCTCCGGCGCGAGGTCGCGGCCCGCGATCACCAGCGTGGGGTGGGCGTGGTCGGTCTTCAGCGCGCCGACGATCCGGCGCCAACCAACGCCGCCCTTGACCAGGGCGAGGGTCGCGATGACCGCGACGTAGACCGCCAGCCGGACCAGGAGCCAGGTTCTGCGGCGGGACGCCATCGAGCCTCGTTTTCGGTTGCGCTCGTCCCTCGACGGCCTGTAGTCTCGGGGCGACCCGCGTCAGCGGGCCGACGGCCCCCGCACCGATCCTCAGGGCCAGGAGTTGGATCATGAACGCGTTGCGCCACGAACCTCGCGCCGCCCTGCTGGCCGCGGGCTTCATCCTGCTCGGCGGGCTCGTCGCCGGTTGCCAGCACCGTGCCGGGACGACGGGAGCCCGGGTTGGGATCGAGGACGCGTCTTCTTTTGGCTCGGCCCATGAAACCGCTTTCATGGACACCCTGCAAGAACGGACTTTCCATTATTTCTGGGACCTGTGCAACCCCCAAACCGGACTGGCCCCCGACCGCGCCCCGACGCCCTCCTTCGCGAGTTCAGCCGCAACCGGCTTTGCCTTAACGGCTTACCCCATCGGAGCCGAGCGCGGTTACGTGACCCGCGCCGCCGCCGCTTCCCGGGCCCGGACCACCCTGCGCTTCCTGTGGACCGCCCCCCAGGACACCTCGGAGTCCGGAGCCGCCGGCTATCGCGGTTTCTTCTACCACTTCCTGGATCCCGAGACCGGCACCCGCTTCGCCGACGTCGAACTGTCCACCGTGGACACCGCCCTGCTGATGGCCGGCGCCCTCTGCTGCCAGTCCTACTTCGACCGCGCGGACCCGGACGAGGCGCAGATCCGGGCCTTGGCCGACTCCCTCTACGCCCGTGTCGACTGGCAGTGGGCCCAGATCCGGCCGCCGACCATCGGCCACGGCTGGACGCCCGAGGGCGGACACCTGCCCTACGACTGGCGCGGCTACAGCGAGGGCATGATCCTCTACGTGCTGGCCATCGGCTCGCCGACGCACCCGGTCGCTCCCGAAGCCTGGTCCGCTTGGACCGCCGGCTACGTCTGGGGCGAGTTCCAGGGCCAGGAACACCTGGGCTTCGGCCCGCTCTTCGGCCACCAGTACACCCACTGCTGGATCGACCTGCGCGGGATCAGCGACGCGTACATGCGGGAACGCGGCACCGACTACTTCGAGAACTCGCGCCGGGCGACGCTGGCCCAGCATGCCTACGCGCTGGCCAACCCCGGCGGCTGGCGCGGTTACGGCGAGCGCCTCTGGGGCCTGACCGCCTGCGACGGGCCGGTCCACGGTCAGTACGTCATCGAGGGCCGTGCGCGGAGCTTCGAAACCTACTGGGCGCGGGGGGCTTCGTTCACCGGCACGAACGACGACGGCACGATCTGCCCGGCGGCCGCGGCCGCCTCGCTGCCCTTCGCGCCGGAACTCGTCCTGCCGACGCTGCTGGCGATGCGCGCCGACCACGGCGACCTGCTGTTCGGGCCTTACGGCTTCCGTGACGCGCTGAACCCCACCTTCGACCTGCGGGAGCGCGTCCAGCACGGCCGCGTGGTGCCGGGCCGCGGCTGGTAC
>JAURXS010000122.1 GCA_030654305.1 bacterium
TTCGTGCCGTCGTTCAGGCCCTCGCGTTCGATCGCGCCATCCAGGTAACTCGCGAACCCGGTCACCCCGAGCTCCCAGGCTCCCCGCCGCGCGACGGCGCCCAGGTCCCACAGGTCCTGCACTTCGGGAGTGAGGTCCGGGTTGGGGACGAACCTCCCGAGCGCGCCGGAGTACAGCTCCCGCAGGGCGGGGAACCGGCTGCGGCGCGCGTACGAGGCGTGCAGGGTCAGGGGTTCGCCCAGCCGGCGTTCCAGCCGCGTGAACGCGGCCGCCGCCCCGGTCGCGTCGCGGGCCGGCTTGTCGCCCGATTCGGGGGTCGAGGCCAGGTCCCAGCCGCCGCCGGCGCGCGTGCTCCAGCCGCCGCCGAGGTCCAGGTCCGCCTCGACGGCCGCCGCGCTGATGAACTGGGCGTAGGTCAGGTCCGGCCCCGCGACCTGCAGCGACTCGCGGTGGCGGGCGTAGCGCGCCGACGTCTGCACGGCCACGCTGCCGCGGTCGAGGTAGCGGGTCGCGCGGGCGCGGGCGAAGCCGGTGCGGTCGTCGTCGGTCTCGTGGTCGACGCCCGGAGCGAGCGCGGGCGTCGTGTAGGAGGCGTCGTCGAAGGAGCGGATCTCCTGGTGGAACAGGTCGGCGGCGGCGTCCACGACGAGTTCCCAGGCGTGGCCCCCGCCCAGCGGCGTGCGCAGGCCGGCGCCGAGCAGGCCGCGCCGCACCGACGGGTAGCGCCAGAAGCGCGCGTCGGCGCCCAGGTGCGTTTCCGGCGGCACGCCCTTCTCGCCGTCCGAGCCGAGGAACGTCACGTGCCAGACGGCGCCCGCGGCGCTGCGGTGCTGCAGGCGCAGCAGGAGCGAGGCTTGCTCCAGGTCGCTGTTGAGGCGCTGCCGCGACGGGCCCTGGTTGGTCGCGGCCGAGAGGTCGGCCGGCACCACGTACCCGTCCTGGGCGCGCCACGACCCCGCCGCGAGCAACTCCCAGGCGCCCTGCCGGCGCTGGTGCAGCAGGCGGCCTTCGCGCAGGGCCGACTCGCCGAACTGCACGCCCAGCCGGGTGCGCGCGCCGTCCGACGGCAACGTCAGCGGGCGCAGCTCGATGGTGCCGGCCAGGGCGTTGGGCCCTTCCAGCACGCTGCCGACGCCACGCACCCCGCGTACCGAGCCGATGGCGTCGACCGGCACCAGACCGGCGTCCACGCGCTCGTCCCAGGGCACGTTCAGCGGGATGCCGTCCAGCCAGAGCCGGATGTGCCGCTCCGACGCGCCGCGCACCATGAACACGCTCTCGCCGCGGGAGTTGACCACGGTCCTGGTCGCCGGCAGCACGGGCGCCAGGTCGGCGGCCGATTGCAGGTCCTGGGCGCCCAGGACGATGGCGTCGACGGACGAGGCCGCGGGGTCGGTCGTGCCGGAGGTCGTCGACCCGTAGACGACGACGGGCTCGGTGATGACCCAGAGGGTGTCGGCGCCGGTGATCCGCTGTTCGGCGGTGGTGCCGTCGCCGGGCGATTCGGCGGCGGCGACGGATGCCAGGCTCAGCAGGCAGGCGGTCAGGATCCGGGCCGGACGGCGCATGGGCGTTCCTTCGCTGGTGTTGTCCGTCGGCGGCTGCGCCTCTCGATCCTACCACCGCATCCCTCGGGGTTCAACCGACCCGGTGATCGCGCGGCGCCGCGGACCCGTCTGCCCGCATCAGGGTGGGCGGCGCATCAACGCTGATGCCCACCATGGCGAACGATGGTAGCATGTGCGGAGCGGGTCGGCGCCTGCTGGAACTGGCGGCCGGG
>JAURXS010000123.1 GCA_030654305.1 bacterium
GAAGGGTCGGACCAGTACCGTGTCGGCGCCCGTCTCCAAGGCGACGACCTGCGCCATCTCGTCCGCCTCCTCGAAGAGGGCGCAGATCCGGCTGTCGGGGCGGGCCGCGCGCACGTCGCGGCACCAGGCCAGGGCGCCCGCGGCGCGGGGTTCGATGTTCACCAGCACCAGGGAAGAGGTGGAGGCCGCCAGGTTCGCAGGGGGGATCCGGTCGCGGATCACCGTTTCGACACGGCAGCCCTGCCGCCGCAGGCCCGCGCACAGCTCCGCCGCGGCATCGGGGCGATCGATCACGAGGGTCACGTCGAGGCCGGGCATCCGCCGCTCCCTGCCCGGGGAGGCGCGGTGGGGAACGGCGCCGGCCTGCGGGCAGTGAACCCAACGCGCGGCTGGCGACGATCCTGCGCGGTCGAGGCAGGCGGGGTAGCCGCAGATGGATTTGAGAGCGTCTGTCTCGCATTGCGAGGCCCAGGGGCGGCTTCACCGGGAAGTGGATTCCCGGTGAAGCCGTCAGGCGGTGGTCGCGAACCCCTCGTTATGGTATGAGCGAGAGCTTGATCGCGAGCGGTGCGGAACCGGCGCTCAGCCTCGCGACGTAGACGCCGCCCGGCAGCGCGCGGCCCGCATCGTCGCGCCCGTCCCAGACGACGGAGGCGGGACCGGCCGGGCGCGACTCGTCCAAAAGGCCGCGCACCCGGCGGCCGCGGGCGTCGAAAACGACCAGGGTCGCGCGGGCGGGGGCCGACAGCAGGAACGAGATCGTCGTGCTGGGATTGAACGGGTTGGGGCGGCAGGGGAACAGCGCCAGGGCGCCCGGCGTCTCCCCGTCGGCGCCGGTTGTCTGGGTGCCGGCGTATGCGGTCGGAGCCGACTCGTTGCCCGAGAAATCCACCGCCGCTACCCGGTAGTACGCCTGGAATCCACCGTCGGCATCCAGCCAGGCGGTCGAAGCCGTCGTGTGGGCCGGGTGATCCGGATCGACGGCGAAATCGGGCCCATCGCCACGGTACACCTTGAAATAGGCGAAGTCCGCCTCGGGGTTCGCCTGCCAGGTCAGGGCATTGCCCGCCATCGCGTCGTAGTCCACCGCCAATCCCTGCGGCACGTGCGGCACCAAGTTGTCCACGGAGTAGCCGCTGTCCGGCGCCGAGTCGAAGTAGACACCCGGCACCGCCGTCATCGCGCGGACGAAGAAGGTCGTGAAGTGCATGCCGTCCGCGATCGTGGAATCGGCGACCGTGGGTGCGATCGTGGCGTAGGCCGCTTCCTGGAAGGCGGGCACGGTCTTCAGGTAGTCCCAATCACCGGGCGGGTAGGTCTTGTCGGCCGGCCCCGCGCCGCCGGCCGCCGCCTTGTAGCCGTCGTCGATCCGGCGGAACACGGCGTAGCCGGTCACCGGCTCGGTGCTGCCGGCCGCGTCGCGGCCGTCGCCGGTCCAGGCGATCCGGACCTGCCGGCCCTGGTCGCGGGGAAGGTCCGCGACGGCGGTGATCAGGGCGGTGGCGGCTTGCCCGCGCTGCGAGACCACGGCCCGCAGGATCCAGTCGCCGGTCAGCCCGAGCAGTTCCGATGATTGCCAACTCCCCGCGGTGTAGACGAAGTTGCGGCCGGCCGTCATGTTGCCGTCCGCGTCGCGCGCGATCGAGGGATAGCCGGAGTGATGGAATTGCAGGCCCACGCGGAAGGCGCCGCCGACGCCGATTCCCGCCCCTCCCAGGTCGATCGCCTGCAGGGCGTCGCCGCCGGTCAGCTGGAAATCCTGGGAGAACAGTTCCGCGCCGGGCGCGGCGGTGCCGGCCGCATCGTCCCAGATCTTCAGGGTCAGGGTCTGCTGGGTCGTCGCGCCGCCGTACAGCAGCTGGATCGACTCGACGTCCCAGGAATCCGCGTTCGCGGGGATGAAGCGCGCCGCGGCGATCTCGCCGACGACGAATCCACCCTGGAACGCGGCTGGCGCCCCTTGACTCCAGCCGTCGTTGCGCAGGAGATCGGTCACGACTCCGACGGGCGCGACCAGCACGTCGTTCACGTCGACGCCGGCGATCACGCCGGCTCCGTACAGCACTTCGAAGTCCTGGCCGGGCGGTGACGAGGAAATCGACACCTCGTAGGGGCTGCCGTCGAGCAGCGGCGTGGCGAACGTGAAAGGCCCATCGCTCGTGAGGGTTAGATCGTCCCCGCCGTTGTTGCGCAGGGTGAGCGACCCGCTCAGGCCGCTGACCGTGCCGCCGACGGAGAAGAGGGCGCTGCCGGCGGTTTCGGCGCGGATGATCCAGTCGCCGGTGAGGCCGAAGAGGCTGGACTGGTACCACGCACCTTCGGAGTAGACGAAATTTCGGCCGGCATCGATGGTACCGTCGCCGTCGCGGGCGATGCACGGCAGACCCGCCTGAGTGAACTGGACACCCACGCGGATCGGCCCATCCACGTCGATGCCGACGCCCTCGAGGTCGATCACGTTGATGGTTTCATTGGAGCCCGTGAGGTTGACCGAAGTGGAATAGATCTCCGTTCCGGGTGCGAGCGTGCCGGCCGCATCGTCCCAGATGTGCAGGATGATGCTTCTCTGGGCGACGACCCCGCCGAACATCAACTGCACGTTCAGCAACGG
>JAURXS010000124.1 GCA_030654305.1 bacterium
CAGGCCTCCGACGGCCGCGGCGTCTGCGCGCTGCTGGAAAGCACGGGTGTCGCCTGCCCCACCTGCGGCGGCACCCGCGCCGTGCTGGCGCTCGGCCGCGGCGACCTGCCCGGGGCCGCCGTCGAAAACCCCCTGGTCGCCGCCGGCGCCGTCCTGCTCGCCCTCTGGTTCCTCTACGCCGCCGCCGCCACCGCCCTGCCCCGCTTGCGCGTCACCCCGCACCTGTCCGCCGTCGAAGCGCGTGGTCTGCGCATTGCCGCCGCGACGGCTTTCGCCATGACCTGGATCTACGAGATCATCCGCCAGGCCTGAGACACCGGTTCCGGCGGCCTCAGCTGTCGATGGGCGTGTGGAACGACGGCAGCGAAGAGGGGAAGGCCGCGGCTACTAATCTGCGGTGCGCGATCTCGTAGAACTCGCGGGCGGGCACCCGCGCGAAGCCCAGCTTGATGTCCGCCAGCGGCCGCCCCTGCAGGAAGCTCCAGTGGTGCAGCAGGGTCGGCTCGCGCGCCCCGGCCTCGGTCTGCAGGAAACGCCGGTGGGAACTGGACAGCGACGTGCGCGGCGCGTTGTTCTTGGCCGCGAACCAGACGAGGTCGAGGATCTCCTCGCCGCTCGCCAGCGGCCGGCCCGTCCGCTCCCGCCACCGCTCCTGGATCTCCTCGGCCAGGGCCTGGTCCGACCCCTTGCTCGTGTAGCTCCGCAGGTGCTTGTCGTAGGTGTCCAGGGCGTCCATGACGAAGGCGCCGAGCAAGGCGTCGAACCCGTGCTCGGCGCCGATGCGGATCAGCGCCAGGTCGTCGCACACCCCTTCGCCCAGCCGACGGCGGAAGTAGGCCTGGTCGTACCGCGGCCAGGGGTAGTCCCCCGTCGACTCCAGCGGCATCACGACGCCGAGCTGCTCCAGCTCGCGCAGGGCCGCGTCGTCCCAGGCCTGCTGGCCGGGGTCCACGATGCCCGTCTGCTCGAACCGCGCGACGTCCACGATGCGGATCTCGCCGCCGCCCAGCTCGTAGAGCTCGCCGTCGAAGGCGCGGCGGTGCCAGTTGTGGGCCATGCGCCGGTGGCCCTCCTCGTCCATGAAGCCGGCCAGGACCAGGCCCTTCAGGAAGGCGGCCGTGTCGACCTCGCGCCCGGCGAGGAACTCGGCGCCCAGCAGCGGTCCGTCGACGGTCTCGAGCCCCATCGTCGTGGTGTCCAGGCGGGCCAGCACGTGGTCGCGGACCCGCTCGATCAGGGCGGAGCGGCGGGCGCGGACCCGGTCGCTGCGCAGGTCCGGCCAGGCGCGCTCCAGTTCGGTGAGCACGCGGTCGAAGGTCGCCTCGCGGAAGCACAGGGGTCCGCCGAACTCGTCGACGAACCAGCCGTGGCCGCTCTGGGCCCGGCCGACCACGGACTGGGGCAGCAGGATCTCGCGCACTCCGGCCGGCGCGGCGATGCGCTGCGCCATGAGGTAGGAGAAGTCGTCGCGGCAGAGCTTGCCGAACAGCTCCTCGTTGCCGCGGATGGTGAGGTAGGTCACGCCGCGCCCGTTGCGCTCGCGGCCGCGCCGTTCGCCGGCGGCGGGCTCCCCTGGCCGACCCTCGCCCCGGGGCCGGCCGCGCACGGCGGCGGCGCGGTCCTTCAGGCGGTCGAGCGTCTCGACCACCCGCTGGGCGGCCTGGCGGCGGCGCTTGATGCCGCCGCGGCGGCCCGGCTTGCCGGGCGTCTTCTGGGAGGAACCTTGGCGACGTTTCTTCATGGGACCGCAAGATAGCCCCGCCGCGGTCGCGCGCCCAGGCGAAATCACGGGCCCGCCCTCCCCCTCGGGGGAGGGCGGGCCCGGTCAGCGGCGCGGACGGCCTAGAGGTTCGAGGCGCAGTGGGCGCACTTGGTCGCCTTGATGGGGATGGCCGACAGGCAGTGCGGGCACTCCTTGGTGGTCGGGGCGGCCGCCGGCGCGGGCTCCTCGCGCTTCAGCTTGTTGATCGCGCGGATCACCAGGAACACCGAGAAGGCGACGATCAGGAAGCTGATCACGGTGTTGATGAACTGGCCCACGTTCAGGGTCACCGCGCCCGCGGCCTGCGCGGCGGCGAGGCTGCCGTAGGGCGACGGCGTCGCGCCCTGCTTGAGCACCAGGAACAGGTTGCTGAAGTCCACGCCGCCCAGCAGCAGGCCGATCGGCGGCATGATGATGTCCTTGACCAGGGACGTGACGATCGTCCCGAACGCGGCGCCGATGATGATACCGACGGCCATGTCCACCACGTTGCCCTTGATCGCGAATTCCTTGAATTCCTTGAACATGGAACTTCCACCTCCTGCGTGTTGCGTGTACCGACCTAGCCCAGTTCCTTGATCACCGACCGTGCGATCACCAGCCGCTGGATCTCGCTGGTGCCCTCGTAGATGCGCGTGACGCGCACGTCGCGGTAGTAGCGCTCGACGTCGTAGTCCTTGGTGTAGCCGAAGCCGCCGTGGATCTGGATGGCCTCGTCGGCCACGTGGCCCGCGGCCTCGGTGGCCAGCAGCTTGGCCATGGCCGCCTCCTTCGTGTGCGGGCGGCCCTGGTCCTTGAGCCAGGCGGCGTGCAGGGCCGTGAGGCGGGCCGCGTGCAGGCGGGCGGCCATGTCGGCGAACTTGTCGCGGACGGTGGGGATGTGCCAGAGCTTCTCGCCGAAAGCGATGCGCTGGCCGGCGTAGCGTACGGAGGCCTCGAGGCAGGCGCGGCCGATGCCGAGGGCCTGGAAGGCGATGCCGATGCGGCCGCCGTCGAGGGCCTTCATCGCCACCTTGAAGCCGTCGCCCTCCCGGCCGAGGAGGTTGGCGGCGGGAACCCTCACCCCGTCGAACTCGACGACGCAGGTGTCGGAGCAGCGCAGCCCCATCTTGTCTTCCTTCTTGGCCACGCTCAGGCCCGGCGCGTCGCGCTCGACGAGGAAGGCGTGGACGCTGTCGTGCCCGACGCTGCCGGGGGTGCGGGCCAGCACCACGTAGTGGCGGGCGCGCGAGCCGTTGGTCACCCACATCTTGCTGCCCGTCAGCACGTAGTGGTCGCCGTCGCGGGCGGCGGCCGTGGTCAGGGCGGCGGCGTCGGAGCCGGCGCCGGCCTCGCTCACGCAGAAGGCGGCGATCTCGCCGGCGGCCATGCGCGGCAGAAAGCGCTGCTTGACCTCGTCGGTGCCGAACAGGGCCACCGGATAAGAGCCCACGCTGTTGTGCACGGTCAACATCACGCTGACGCCGGCGCTGGCCTTCGACAATTCTTCGACGACCAGCCCGTAGGTCAGGGTGTCGACCCCCATGCCGCCGTACGCCTCGGGAAACGTCAGGCCGAAGAAACCGGCTTCGCGCAGCGCTGCGATCAGGGTCTCGGGCATGTCGCCCTCGACA
>JAURXS010000125.1 GCA_030654305.1 bacterium
AAGCGATGAATTTTCACACGACCATCTCCAGTTGCCGCACTGCCGAATCGAAGCCCCGCGATGCAACCTTAACAGGCAGGCCAACCGTTGGCCAGCGCCCTGCCCGCTCCCGGGTCCGGAAACGAGGCGCAGCCCCCGGCATGATGGCTGTCTTCGGTCCGCGCCGTTGATGCACGGGAAACTTGAGCCCGCGATGGGGGCGCTTGAGAGGCCGAAGCATCCGGAGCGCGTATCCGATCACCTGGATCAAGTGTCTCGTACGTCTTTGCGTGGTCATCGGGCGCGTTCGCGCCAGGCGGCGAGCACCTCGGCCTCGCGCGCCGCCTCTAATCCGCTGCGCAGCGCATCGGTCCGGTCCTGCGGCAGCGTCTTCCACCAGTCGAGCGTGTCGCGCACCGTCTCGGAGAGGGGACGCAGGACCATGCCGTCGGACAGGGCGCGGTCGACGCGGATGGTGCCGACGCCGGCCTCCTCGTAGGTGGGGATCCAGCAGGGCAGGTCGCTCCAGGCCTGGACCTGGTTCTCGGCCAGGAAGTCGCGGCCCACCCAGGTGAAGGTGGCGTCGGAGCCGGAGACGGCGCGGCAGGTCTCGAGCAACTCGCCCATCGTCAGCTCGCCCGGGGGCGAGACGGCGTTGTGCAGGCCGACGAGGCGCTTCTCCAGGCCCAGGACCAGGAAGTCCGCCAGGTCGCGCACGTCGATGATCTGCACGGCCTCGGCCGGGCCCTCCGGAGCCAGGACCTCGCCGCCGCGGGCCACGCGCACCGGCCAGTAGGTGAAGCGGTCGCTGCCGTCCAGGGGGCCGACGATCAGGCCGGGGCGGACGTTCCAGACGCGGCCGGGCATGGCCTCGGCGGCGGCCTGCTCGCAGAGGGCCTTGAGCGGGCCGTAGGTCTCGGCCGTGATCTCCTCGACCGTCGGGTCGGGCAGCGTGCCGACGGCCGACTTCTCGTTCAGGCCCACCTGGTTGAAGTCGCCGTAGACCGAGATGGTCGAGATGAAGACGTAGTGCTGGACGTGGTCGCGCAGCAGTTCGGCGGACATCTTCACGATGCGCGGGACGTAGCCGCTGGTGTCGATGACGGCGTCCCAGTCGCGGCCGCGCAGGGCGTCGAGCTTGCCGTCGCGGTCGCCCTCGAGCTTCTCGAGGTCGGGGAAGAGCTTCGGGTTCGACTTGCCGCGGTTGAAGAGCGTCACCTCGTGGCCGCGCGCCAGGGCGGCCTTGACGGTGTGCGGGCCCAGGAAGCGCGTGCCGCCCAGCACCAGGATGCGCAGGCGGTGGTCGCTGCGCATCTGCGTGAAGGAAGCGGCCGCCGTCCGCGGCGCGAGCGAGCCGGCCGCCGCGAGCGCGCCGGCCGCCAGGGTGGTCCTCAGGAAATCGCGTCGGTCCATGCTCATGTCGGGGTCTCCTGTCGTTTCAAGGCCAGCCGCCGCTGCGCGGCGCCCAGGGCCAGGCCCAGGGCTCCCCACAGCACGGCGACCGGCACGGTCGATACGGCGAGACCGGCCAGGCCCAAACCCGCCCGTCCCAGGACAGTGTACAACGAGGCGCCCAGGGCGTCGCCGCCCCGGTAGACGAAGGTGTCGAGGAAGCTCTTGGACTTGAACCGCTGCTCCCGCGACACCACGGTGAACAGCGTCTCGCGCGCCGGGTGCATCAGCGCGTAGTTGGCTGCGCGGCGCAGGATCTGGAAGACCGCCAGGACAGTCAGGGTGGGCACGGCGCCCAGGACGGCGAAGCCGGCGGCGGTCAGCGCCGGCACGATCAGCAGCGTGCCGCCGACGCCCAGCCGCGGGATCAGCCGGCCGGCCACGCCCAGCTGCAGCAACAGGGTCAGGCCGTTCACGGCCGCGTCGATGCGGGCGAAGATCGCGGCGCGGGCCTCGCGGCCGACCGCGGCGGCGTCGACGATGTTCGCCTGGGCGAAGTAGAGGATCGTCGAGGACACGGTGTAGAGCACCAGGTACAGCGCGACGCCGAGCAGGTAGGGGGAGCGCGCGGTCGCGACGATCCCGCCCAGGGGGCCGGCGCGCCGCGGCGCGTCGCAGATCTCGGTCTCGGACGCTTCGCCCTCGGCGCGGGCCGGCAGGCGCGCCGGCAGCGCGCGCAGG
The DNA here is from genome assembly GCA_030654305.1 of bacterium. Lineage (NCBI taxonomy): Bacteria > bacterium. The sequence continues at coordinate 2,113 of JAURXS010000125.1, forward strand.
CAGCGCACGGCCAGCTCCAGCATCGCCGCCGAGAGCAGCAGCAGGTCGGCGCGGCCCACGCTGCCGACCAGCAGGGCCGTCAGGCCGGCGCCGGCCAGCCCGCCGGCGCTGCCGCCCACGGCGATGAATCCGAACAGGCGCTTGCTGCGCTCCAGGTTCCAGCCGTCGGCCATCACCGCCCAGAACAGCGACACCACCCACATGTTGAAGACGCTGACCCAGACGTAGAAGACGCGGCCCAGGGCCAGGTCCGAACCGGCGGGGGGCCAGCGCAGCAGCGCCCAGAACACGAGCAGGTTGGCGATGAAGAAGCGGTAGGCGGCGGGCACGAAGACGCGGCGCGGGAAGCGGTCGACCAGCAGCCCGAACAGGGGCGCCGCCAGCAGCATGATGCCCAGGTTGACGAGGTAGAGCCGGGGCAGTCCGTCGACGCCGCCGGCGATGCCCATCTCCTCGCGCAGCGGGCGCAGGATGTAGTACCCGCACAGCACGCAGAAGAAGTAGGCGGCCGACAGCAGGACGGCAGCCGATTCCTCGCGCCGCACGGGCGTGAGCCGGACGATCCAGCGCGTGATCATGGCACGACCTTAACAGGGACCCGACGGGGACGACAGCGGGGAAGTACGGGGGCGGGCGGAAGATGTTCGCCGCCGTCCCGCGGCAGGGGCGGGACGGCGGCGCGGAAGGGACGGCGTGTCAGGCCGGCCGAGCGCCGACCGCGCGCCAGTGTGCAGCGATGCGTTGTTCGTCCAGGCCCCGCCAGAAGGCCAGGACCCCGTCGAGCATGTCGTGCCCGCCCTGCAGGAACTTCTCCTGGTCGAAGCCCTCGGCGAAGAAGGCCTTCTCCAGCTCGTCCATGACGTGGCCGGCGTGCTGGTCCTCGATGCGGTCGTGCCAGGTGAAGAAGGCCAGCGGCAGGTCGGGCTGCTCGCGCCGCTTGAAGGCCTCGAGTCCGGCGATCAGCTCCTTCCAGAACCCCGCGGCGGCCCAGTTCTCCACCGCGAAGCTGGCGCCCTCGGCGACGTTCGCGTCGGCGCTGCCGTAGATCGCGGCCAGGCTGTCGCAGAAGAACAGGGTCGACGGCGTGCCGTGCCTGCGTTTGCCCATGTCGTTGAAGCCGAGCCCGAGCTTCTCGCCGATCTTCAGCAGCCACTCGAAGTGGGCGGCCCGGAAGCGGAACATCCCGCCGTCGACCGAACCCTCGATCGAGACCAGTTCGGGATCGCCCTGGTGGTCGGCGTCGTCGCCGCCGGGTCGGCCGCCGGCGCTGTTGAAGATGACCCCGATCTCGTTGGCGAGGATCTCCTTCGAGGCGCGCATCCCCTCCAGCGAGGAGGCGTTGATCGTCTTGAGGAGCTGGGCCACCAGGAAGAGGTTCGAGAAGACCGAGAACTGCACGATCATGTGCGTGACGTCGGCCCGTCCGGCCTCGCCGGTCGCGAACCAGCGCGTGTAGGCGTTGTCGGTGATGACCGGGTGTTTCATCAGACGGTGGTTGCAGGTCGCCACGAAGGCATCGAAGCGGCCGGCGTCCTCGCGGGACACCTCGCCGGCTGCGACGCGACCGCGGAACTCCTGGGAGACGGTGAGCTGCATCGGCGACCTCCTGGCTCTGGAAGGATCACAGACAGAATGGACAGGATAACTCCGGCATGCGGCGGCGCCACGTCGACGCCGCGCTGGTCAAGGCGGGGGGCGTGTGATAGCATGGGCCCCGGGAACACCGCTGCGGCCGGCAGGTCGGCGGGCGTAACCCGAAATAAGAATACGAGTTGCTTGATCGATAGGCCGCGACGGCCGTGTAGGGAGCGCCGCATGGGATTCCGCTATGGGGAGGTCCGGGACCTCTGGCGACGGTGGACGGGGCTGGGGAAGCCGCGTCCCGAGTCCCGTGCCGCCCGCGGGCCCGTCAGCCCCGCGATCGTGCCGCGGATCCTCGAACAGGCCCTGCGCCAGGTCGAACTGCTGCGCGCCTCCGGGCGCGACCTGCAGGGCGCCACGGTGCTCGAGATCGGCACCGGCTCAGCGCCGGTCGTGCCCCTGATCTACAGCCTGGCCGGCGGCGACGACATCATCCTGGTGGACCACGTGCGCACCCTCGACCTGGACCTCCTGGTCCGCACGGCGTTCAACCTGCGGGGCCACTCGCGCGAGATCTCCGCGCGGCTCGACCTGCCCGAACGCGACGTGCTGCAGCGGCTGCGCGTCGTCGACGACGAGACCGTCTTCGCGGTGCTGCGGCAGTTCCACATGCAGTACCTGGCTCCCTACGACCTGCTGGAGGCGACGCTGCCCGATCACGGCGTCGACTACGTCACCGGCAGCGACCTGATGCAGCAGTTCACGCCGCGCTACCTGCGCGCGATGATGCCGGTGATCGGCCGTCTGCTGCGGCCCGAAGGCCTGTTCTGCCACTGCGTCGACCGCGCCGATCGGCTGGGCGCGGTGACCCTGCTGCGCGAATCGGGCTTCGACATCGTGTCCGAGGCGACCGAACCCGTCCTGCGCGTGGTCACCGGCGACGAGCCGGCGGCCCTGCGCACCACGCCCCCCGACTCCTTCCTGCTGGCCTCCTGGCGGGGCGGTGCCCTGCGGGCGGACGAGCGCTGACCGTCCGAACGTGGAGGCCTCCCCGTTGCAGAACCTCGCCCTCGACATCAGGGAGCGGGCCCGCCGCCGTGGCGCGCGCGTCGCGATGCGCCACAAGTCCGACGGCCGCTGGCACGAGACCACCTACGCGGAGCTGGACGCGACGGTCGAACGTCTGGCGGCGGGGCTGGTGCGCCTGGGCGTGTCCCGGGGCGACCGCGTGGCGCTGTTCGCGCCCAACATGCCCGCCTGGACCATGTGCGACCTCGCCGTGCTGTCGGTCGGGGCGGTGACGGTCCCGGTCTACGCCACGAGCACGGCCGAGCAGCTCGCCCTGATCGTCGAGGACTCCGGCGCGCGCGTGCTGATCGCCGGCACGCCGTCGGAAGCGGCGACCGCGGCGGGGGTGGCCGCCGGCCGGACCCTGATCCTGTGCGAAGGCGAGGCGCCCGCCTCGACGCCGGGCGCGATCGCCCTGGCGTCGCTGACGTCGGCCGCCGTCGAGCCCGGGATCGCCGCCGAGCTGCGCCGGCGCGAAGCCGCGGCGAGCGACGACGACCTCGCCACGATCATCTACACTTCCGGCACGACCGGCGACCCCAAGGGCGTGCTGCTGACGCACGCCAACTTCCGCTGCCAGTTCGCGTCACTCGACCGCCGGTTCGAGTTCGGCCCCGACGACCACTCGCTCTGCTTCCTGCCCCTGAGCCACGTGTACGAGCGGGCCTGGTCCTACTACGTCTACCTCACGGGCGCCCGCAACTCCTTCGTCGCCGACCCCAAGCAGGTCGTGGCCCATCTCGCCGAGGTGCGCCCGACGGCGATGGTCTCGGCGCCGCGCCTCTACGAGAAGGTGCACGCCGCCGTGCACGAGAAGGTCGCGCACGCGCCGCGGCTGCGCCGGGCCCTGTTCCGGTGGGCCGTGCGCACCGGCGGCGCCTACCAGTCGGCCCGCCGCGGCCCCGGCGGCGTCGGGCCGGGGTTGCGCCTGCGCCACGCCGCGGCCGACCGCCTCGTGCTGCGCCGACTGCGCGACCTGATGGGCGGCCCCAAGAGCGTCCTGTCCGCCGGTGGCGCGCCCCTCTCGCCGGAGATCGAGGACTTCTTCCTGGCGACGGGCCTGCTGATCTGCCAGGGCTACGGGCTGACCGAGACGGCGCCGATGATCGCCTGCAACGCGCCCGGCGCCTGCCGTTTCGGCACCGTGGGCCGGCCCATCGAGGGTGTCGAGGTGCGCATCTCCGCCGAAGGGGAGATCCTGGTGCGGGGCCCGAACGTCACGGCCGGCTACCACAACCGGCCGGCGGACACCGCCGTCGCCCTGCGCGACGGCTGGCTCCACACCGGCGACGTCGGGCACCTCGACGCGGACGGCTTCCTGGTGGTCACCGACCGCATCAAGGACCTGATCGTCACCTCGACCGGCAAGAACGTCGCGCCGCAGCGCATCGAGACGCTCGTGGGCGGCGACCACTTCATCGACCAGTTGGCCGTCGTCGGCGACCGCCGGCAGTACGTCAGCGCCCTGGTCGTGCCGGCCTTCGAGGCGCTGAAGGCGTGGGCGCAGGAGAAGCGCATCGTCTTCCGCGACCACGAGGACCTGATCGCCAGGCCCGAGGTGGTGCAGCTCATGGAGGAGCGGATCCGCTCGCGCTCCCTGCAGCTGGCGCCCTTCGAGACGATCCGCAAATTCACGCTGCTGGCCAGGCAGTTCACGCAGCAGGCGGGGGAGATCACGCCGACGCTGAAGGTGCGGCGCAAGGTGATCGCGGAGAGGTACCGGCACCTCATCGACCGCATGTACAACTAGGGGCGTTCCACACGCGAAGGCGGCGCGGGGCCCTTCCCGCGCCGCCTTCGCGTGTGGAACACCCCGGCAAGGGTCAGCGGGGCGAAGTCTTCGTGAAGATGAGGGGACCCTTGGTGGAGCCCTGGGTCTGCTGGTCGTCCTTGTCGTAGCCGCGGTCCCAGATCTTCAGCCACATCGCCGTGACGGTCACTTCGGAGGTGGCGTAGGCCGCGCCCTCGAACCCGCCGGTGCAGGTCTTGCCGTCGGTCGCGCCCTTGTAGGTGTAGTCGTCGACCTTGTTGAGGGTCACGCCGCATCCGGTCAGCGGGGTGAGGTGCTCGGGGAGGAGGGCGGCGAAGCGGGACGGGTCGCTCCAGGCGCCGGCGTAGGCCGCGGCGTCGGGCAGGGTGTAGGCGTCGCAGACGTAGCTGTCGGCGTCCTTGCGGGTGAGGCGTTGGACGCGCTGGCGCAGGGGGGCCTGGTCGCCCGCGGCGGACTGCTCGACGTACAGCCAGACGCCGTCGGCGCGGGTCGGCCAGATCTGGGCCGACTCCAGGCGGAGGTCGCGGAAGTCGGGGTCCGCAGCCGCCTGGGCGGCGCTGCTGAAGGAGCCGGTCATCAGCTTGGAGACGGCCAGCATCTGCATGTCCGGGGGGGTGGGGGGCGTGTAGTCGTAGAACTTCTCGCCCAGCATGCCGCCGCAGCCCGTCAGGACCGCCGCCGCTCCGGCCAGGATCGTCAGGATGGACAGGGTCCGCACGGCCGTCGTCATCGTTCTCTCCTCGTTGGGAAACCGCCGGTTCGCACCGCCATGAATTTGCGCTTCCGGGGGCCGTCTGTCCACCCCCGGATGCGTCCGGGGCGTTTTCACCAAGAATTCACAGACGGGGCTGGGGTTCTCCGCCTATCATGGTCGCCGGGAGGTGACGGGATGGCCAAGGACACGATCCTGATCGTCGAGGACGAGGAGGACATCCGGGAACTCGTCCGTTACACCCTGGAACGCGAGGGTCACGCGGTGATGGCCGCCGAGACCGGCGAGCAGGGGCTGGCCGCCGTCCGCGGTTCGCGCCCGTCGCTGATCCTGCTGGACCTCATGCTGCCCGGCCTGGACGGCAAGGAGGTCTGCCGGCGGCTCAAGCAGGACGAGGCGACCCGCGGCATCCCGGTGGTCATGCTGACGGCCAGGGGCGAAGAGGCCGACATCGTGGCCGGCCTGGAGCTCGGCGCGGACGACTACATCACCAAGCCCTTCAGCACCAAGGTGCTGGCGGCGCGGGTCGGCGCGGTGCTGAGACGCGCGGCGCGCCACGCACCGACGCCGCAGGACGTGGTCGAGATCGGCGACCTGACGATCCATCCCGGCCGCCACGAGGTGACCGTGGCCGGGGAGAAGGTCGACCTGTCCAGCACGGAGTTCGGCATCCTGCAGTTCCTGGCCCGCCGTCCCGGCTGGGTCTTTACGCGGCGCCAGATCGTCCGCGGCGTGCACGGCGAGGACCACCCGGTCCTGGACCGGTCCATCGACGTCCAGATCGCCACGCTGAGGCGCAAGCTCGGCGGCCGCGGCGACCTGGTGGAGACCGTCCGCGGCGTCGGTTACCGGTTTGCCGAGTAGGGCGGGCACCGGCGGCGGAGGTCGGGCCATGGGCCGGCGGCGCCTGTTCTGGCAGCTCTTCCCCTCCTTCGTGGCGATCACCGCCCTGTCCCTGCTCGCCGTCTCCGCCCTGACCACGCACGTCGTGCGCACCTCGTTCCGGGAGCGCGCCGCAGCGGACATGCGGTGCAGCGCCGGCGGGATCGCCTCCGACTTCGAGTCCTGGTTCCCTGGCGACGCACCCGCGGACGCGCGCGACGCGGCGTGCCGGGAGATGGCCCACCGCCTGGGCTTCCGCCTCACGGTCGTCGCGCCCGACGGGACCGTGCTCGGGGATTCCGACGGGGACTCCGCCGCGCTGGAGAACCACGCGGGCCGCGAGGAGCTGCGCGAGGCGCTCGCCGGACGCTCCGCCACCGCGATCCGGGAGAGTCGCACCGTGGGGCACCAGCTCATCTACCACGCCGCGCCCGTGCTGCGCGACGGCCGCCCGGTCGCCGTGCTGCGGCTGGCGGTCTCCGCGGCCTTCGTCGACGCCGAGCTGGCCGCGATCCGGACCCGGATCGTCCTGAGCGCCCTCGTGGTGGCGATGCTGGCGGCCGCGGTCAGCCTGTGGATCAGCCGCCGCCTGAGCCGCCCCCTCGAGCAGCTGCGGCGCGTGGCGGAGCGCTTCGCGGCCGGCGACCTCGGCCACCGGTCGCCGCGGGCGACGACGCGCGAGATCGCGGAGCTGGCCGAGGCCATGGACGCCATGGCGGCGCAGATCGGCGACCGCATCCGGACCGCGGAGCGCCAGCGCGACGAGCTCGAGGCGGTGTTCGCGGGCATGATCGAGGGGGTGCTGCTGATCGACGACCGCCGGCGCATCTCCAGCCTGAACCAGGCCGGCGCCGACCTGCTGGGCGTGCCGTCGACGGGCGCCGCGGGCCGCACCGTGCCCGAGGTGCTGCGGCACGCCGCGTTGCAGCGCTTCATCGAGCGCACGGCGGGGGAGGAGGCGGCCGCCGCCTGCGAGGCCGACCTGGAACTGCCGGGCGCCGACGGGGGGACGATCCACCTGCGGGTGCACGGGGTGCGGTTGGAGCGTCCCGGCGAGTCGCCGCGCACCCTGATCGTCATGCACGACGTGACGCGCATGCGCCGGCTGGAAAACGTGCGCCAGGAGTTCGTGGCCAACGTGTCCCACGAGCTCAAGACGCCCGTCACCTCGATCAAGGGCTTCGTCGAAACGCTGCGCGACGGCGCGCTCGAGAACCCCGCCGACGCGCGGCGTTTCCTGGACATCGTGGCCAGGCAGGCCGACCGCCTGCAGGCGATCATCGAGGACCTGCTCTGCCTGTCGCGCCTCGAGCAGGGCACCGGGGAGACCCGCCGGGAGATGGGGGTCTACCCGGTGGCCGCCGTCCTGGCCGCCGCCGTGCAGACCTGCCAGCCCCACGCCGACGCGCGCGGCACGATCCTGTCGGTGGACTGCGACCCGGCGCTGCGCGCCCACCTCGACCCGCCGCTGCTGGAGCAGGCCCTGGTCAACCTCATCGAGAACGCCATCAAGTACAACGACGCGGGGACCAGGGTCACGGTATCGGCGCGGGAGCAGGGGGACGCGGTGCGCCTCGCCGTGGTCGACGACGGTCGCGGCATCGAGGCCCGGCATCTGCCGCGCCTCTTCGAGCGCTTCTACCGCGTCGACCGGGCGCGCAGCCGGCAGGAGGGCGGCACGGGCCTGGGGCTGGCCATCGTCAAGCACATCGCGCTGTTCCACGGCGGGGAGGTGGGCGTGCGCTCCGCGCCGGGCGGCGGCAGCGAGTTCACGCTCACGCTGCCGCGGCGGTCGGCGACGGACCGGCCCGTCTAGCGGTCATCTGGAGTAGGTGGGCTCCCGGCCGGCGGCGATCCCGAAGGGGAGGCCCAGCATGCTCAGGTTGACGCCCATCGCGAAGCTGTCGTTGCGGTTGAGATTGAAGGCGAGGCCTGGGCGCAGGCCGGCCACCTCGAACAGCCCCGGGTACAGGTTCACCCGCAGCTTATAATCCTTCGAGCGAGCCCAAAGCACCGAGGCCAGCAGCGAGTTGTGGCGGTCGTAGAAGACGCCGGCGGTCGCCGCCAGCTCGGCGCCCTTGTGGTACTGGGTGATGTCGATCAGCACGTCGGCCTTCATCCCGGCGCCGAAGGAGAGGCTGCGGCCGTCGTCCCAGGTCCGCGACAGACCGAGTTCGCCGTGCGTGCCGTAGTGGTAGAACAGGCTCCAGTGTTCCCATTTCGGCAGGTCCAGCTTCATGGCGAAGTTCTGCCCGTTGTTCAGGAGCGTCTCGTGCCAGGGGTCGACCATCGGCTGGTAGGACCAGTCGCTCATGTGCAGGGTCTCGCCGAAGAAGCGGCAGACGCCCTCGTGGCTGAACAGGATGATGCTGGCCGGATCGAACAGCAGGACGTCGGCGACCGGGTCGGTGGTCCAGCCGTCGTAGGAGTCGTTCTCGACCACCTCGTTCAGCAGGTGGTACGACATCAGGGTCCCACCGCTCCACAGCGACGCCCGTTCGTAGCCGTGGGCGCGGTACCACTCGGAGATCATGCGGTAGCTCATGCCGCCGCCGAGCAGGTGCTGCGTGTAGTTCGGCCAGTAGTGGGCCTTGCCGCTGTTGAAGCTGATCGGGATCACCTCGCGCTGCAGGAAATCCCACCAGCCCTCCGCCTGGATGGCCCCGCCGGGATCGGCCAGGTTCTTCCAGACGTTCTTCCAGCCCTGCCGGTAGTCCACGTCCAGGGGGTGGTTGTCGCGGCTGGAGAGCTGCATGATCCCCCAGCCGCCGTTGACGACCAGCCGCAGGGGGTGGATCAGCGAATCGGTGCCGTAGTCCAGGCCGTGGTAGAAATAGGCGCGCGGCTCCTCCTCGGCGCGGGCGGGGCCGGCCGTCGCGGCGACGAGCAGCACCAGCAGGGAAGCGGCCGTCAGGGTCCTGTTCATGACCGTCCGTGTCGCTGGAGAAGGGCGGTGCCGGCCGCTGCGGGAGTGCCGGATCAGTGCCGAATATCCGCCCGGACGATGGTGTCCGCAAGCTCCCATCTCCGCGGGAAATCCTGCCCGGAACAACCTATTGACAGCCGGGAGATCGGACGCCACTTTTGATCTCATAGATTCGAAACCGTTTCTCAAGATGCCGCCGGGAGTGCCCGTGAACACTCAGCCGAACCGTCCTTCCCGTCGCCGGCGACCCTTCCTGGTGGCGCTGGGGATCCTCTGGCTGGCCGCCGGCGCCGCCGCGGCCCAGTCGGTCGACGATTGCCTGATGTGCCACGACGACCAGACGCTCACCAAGAACCGCGGCGGCAGCGTCGTTTCCCTCTTCGTCGCCAAGACGGTCTTCGAGGGCTCGGTCCACGGCCGCGGCGGCCTGGCCTGCGTCGACTGCCACGCGGACCTGGCCGGCGTCGACGGTGAGCACGAACCCCGGCTCGCGCCGGTGGATTGCGCCACCTGCCACGACGACGTCGCGGCGATCTACGCGGGCAGCCTGCACGGGCGGCGGGTGGCCGCCGGGGACCCGAACGCGCCGAGCTGCGCCGACTGCCACGGCGCCCACGACATCCTGCCGCCCGAAGAACCGACCTCCCGGGTGAATCGCTTCAACATCCCGCTGATGTGCGGCGGTTGCCACAAGGAGGGGACGCCGGTCGCGCGGATGTACGACATCCCGCAGGACAGCATCCTGACCCACTACTCGCAGAGCATTCACGGGGAGGGCCTCTTCAAGCGCGGCCTGACCATCTCCGCGGTCTGCATCGACTGCCACACCGCCCACGACGTGCGGCCCCACACCGACCCCAAGTCGTCGATCTCGCGCGAGCACGTGGCGGCCACCTGCCAGAAGTGCCACGGGCGCATCGAGCAGGTCCACCAGAAGGTGATCGAGGGCGCGCTGTGGGAGAAAGAGCCCCACAAGGTCCCGGCCTGCGTCGAATGCCACCAGCCCCACCGCGTGCGCCGCGTCTCCTACCAGGAGGGGGTCTCGGACGGCGAGTGCCTGGCCTGCCACGGGCGGCCGGACCTGACCGCGGTGCGGGGCGGCGAGACGGTCTCCCTCCACGTCGACGCCGCCGAGGCGAGCGGGTCGGCCCACCGCAAGGTGTCCTGCGCCCAGTGCCACACCGGCACGACGCCGAACCACCCCGAGCGGGCCTGCGCCACGGTCTCCGGCCGGGTCGACTGCTCCATCTGCCACGCCGAGCAGGTGGCCCTCTACGCCGAGAGCACCCACGGGACGCTGCTGGCGCGCGGCGACCCCGACGCGCCGCAGTGCAACACCTGCCACGGCACGCACGGCGTCCGGCTGCACATCGACCCCCGGTCGCCCACCTACGTCAGCAACGTCGCCGCGCTCTGCGCCGAGTGCCACGGGGCGGGCGGCAAGGCCGACGTCCGCTACACGGGGCGCGACAAGGGCATGGTGGAGAACTACGCCGAGAGCGTGCACGGGCGGGCC
>JAURXS010000126.1 GCA_030654305.1 bacterium
GAGCCGCGCAGGCTGCCGCCGACGTAGATCCCGCCGGCCACGGTGAACAGGGCCCACAGCAGGATGATGAAGGGGATGTAGTCGATCACGTAGATGTGGATGATCGACTGCAGCGCCTCGCCCCGGAAGGCGACCAGGAACGGCACCGCGAACGCCAGCGACCAGAAGGCCGCGACCTTGGGGAAGTGGCGGTGCCAGAAGTGCGGCGCCAGCAGCGGGAAGACCGCGATCGAGAGCAGGATCCCCACGAACGGCAGGGCGCTCCACAGGGGCAGCCGCGTGCCCAGGCTGGGGGCGGCGTGCTGCGGGGCGGCCTGGTGCGTGGCGGTATTGGCGGCGGCGGCGCCGTGCCCGTCGAGTGCCGCCGCGACGCCGGGCAGCAGCATCAGGACGAGGAGCGCGGCCGGGACGAGCCAGGCCGCACGGGTGCGGGCGCGCGGGGAAAGGCCGAAGTTCATGGCGACTCCTGTTCGGGGGGAAGGCGCTCGTCCCGCCGCCGTCGATCCGGGAAGCATCAGGACGCGAAGGGGAAGCTACGGAGCCGTAAGGATGGTGTCAAACCGGCAAGCGCGGCACCACTTGTAAATGATAATCAATTTTCATATTTTCATTATTTACCTTGCCACTACGAAATCCGGGTGGCAACATTCCGCAGGTTTTCGAGCCGCCGGACTGAACGGATCCACCGGTCGGCATCATGGTTTTGCCGGAAGGAGACCCCCTTGAAGACGTTGAAGTTGACCACCCTGTTCGTGATCATGGCGATGCTGATGAGCGTCGTCGCATATGCTCAGACCTGTGCCGAGACCTGCGCCAGCACCGTCAAGGTGACGGGCGAGTCCCGCTACCGGATCCAGATGGACGGCCCGGGGTTCTACAGCTACAACTCCGACACCAACCCCACTTGGTACAGCCAGCTGCGTACCCGCATCGGCATCAAGGCCATGGTCGCGGACAACATGGGCGTGTTCGCCCAGTTCCAGGACAGCCGCTACATCGGTACCGAGAATGCTGGTGATATGGCCTATGACCCCATTGAGGATGAGTTCTACTTTACGTCCATCGACCCCGTTCTTGACATGCACCAGGGTTACATGTGGTACAAGCCCTGCGAGAAGAGCTTCCTGAAGCTGGGCCGTTTCGAGATGAGCCTGCACAATGAGCGCTTGGTGGGACTTTCGGACTGGAGCATGTACGGCCAGTCGTTCGATGGCCTGATGTACGGCCGCCAGTTCGGCGAGAACATGAAGGCTTCGTTCTGGGCCACCAAGGATTACGAGAGCTTCAACGCGTACACGGTCGTCGATGACACCGACGGTACGGACCGCGCCGGTGACGACATGTTCTACGGCATCAACTTCTCGTTCCTGAACAAGGGCGTGGACCTGTTCGGCTTCATGAACAAGGCCTATGCCGTTGATTTCGAAGGCGATGCGTCCCTCATGACCTTTGGTGCCTACAGCGAGCGGACTTTTGCCGAGAACTTCGACTACAACGCCATGGTTGCGATGCAGACCGGCACTTTCGACCGAGGCGCCACGGAGGTCGATCTCAGCGGTATGCTGATGTTCGCCGAAGTGGGCTACACGATGGCCAACGGGTTCCGCCTGGCCGGCCTCGTGGATTACACCACGGGCGACGACCCCACGACGACCGAGGTCGAGAGCTTCAACAACCTGTACTTCACGCCGCACAAGTTCTACGGCGCCATGGACATCTTCGACAACGGCCGTGAAGAGGGCATCATGGACATCGCCCTGCGCGGCATGTACCCGGTCAACGAGAGCTGGACGCTCAACGGCGACTTCCACAGCTTCGCGACCGTCGAAGACCATGCCACCGACAAGACCGCGCTGGGCACCGAGATCGACCTGTCCGGCAAGTACGTCGACGGCGGCTTCGCCTGGCAGACCGGCCTGAGCATGTTCTCCCCCAGCGAGGACTGGCTGGGCTCGACCGCCGACAGCCAGAACTGGCTGTACACGCAGGCCACGATGAGCTTCTAGTCCTCTCCCGAGGGCAAGACCACGCGCCCCCGGCGGCACCGGCCGCCGGGGGCGTGTCTTTTCGCAGCAGGAGCGGGGGGAGGTGGTCAGCGCCCGGCGGTCGCGACCAGGTCCCTCAGGAAGGGAGCGGCCCCGTTCATGACCAGCTGCACCGCGATGACCGTCACCAGCAGGCCCATCAGCTTCTCCACGATGCGCATGCCGGTGGGGCCCAGGCGCCTCAGGACGGTGTCGGCGGTCAGCAGGATCACCCCGGTCAGCAGCAGGATCAGGGCGGCGGCGGCGCCGACGATCAGCGCGCCGGTCATCCCGGGGGTCTCGGCCCGCAGCACCATGACCGTGGTGATCGAGGCCGGACCGGCGATCATCGGGATCGCCAGGGGGGTCACCGAGGGGTCGTGGTCGGGGTCGGGGACCGGCTCGGGCTGGGATTGGGCCCGGGCGGCCTGGTCCAGGCCGGTGTGCCAGCGCCGGGGGCGGCTCTGCAGCATGTCCAGGCCGACGCCGAAGAAGATGACGCCGCCGGCGATGCGGAAGGCGTCCACCGTGATGCCGAAGGTGTGCAGCACGGCGCTGCCGGCGTAGGTGAACACCAGCAGGACCAGCAGGGACACCAGCAGGGCCTTGACCAGGATGCGCTGCTTGCGGTGGCGGGACAGGCCGGCGGTCTGGCCGCTGAAGAAGGGGATGCAGCCCAGCGGGTCGATGACCGCGAACAGGGACGACAGCGAGAGCAGGGCGAAACCGTACAGGTCCATGGGAGCTCCTCGGGAAGGGCGGGTGTCGGCGGGCGGCAAGTTCGCGGGCGCCGACTGCCGTGTCAAGCGCCTGACAATCCGATGACAACTATAACTTGTCTGTCCGCGCCGCGCCTTATATCCTCGGTTCCATGATCAACGTTCGTTGACCTCATCCTGCGCGGAGGGATCCCCATGATGCGTCTGCTCATCCTCATCGCCGGACTGCTCGCCCTGCTCGCCGTCGCCGCGGCCGCGGGCGGCGGTTTCGCCGAGCGCGTGGGCGTGCCGGCCGGCGCGGCCTACGTCGGTTCCCAGGCCTGCCTGGACTGCCACGACGACGCCGGCACCTTCTACCAGCACACCCCCCATTCCGTGGAGCGGGCCCCGACCGCGCCCGGCTCCGGCGCCGGCGCCTGCGAGGCCTGCCACGGGCCGGGCAGCCTCCACGTCGAGGCCGGCGGCGAGGGACCCATCTTCGGCCGGGCCGCCCTGTCCGCCCTGGATGCCGAGGACCGCGCCGAGATGTGCCTGCAGTGCCACCAGGACAAGCGCATCGCCTGGGCCGACTCGCCGCACGCCGGCAGCCCGACCGATTGCGCGGCTTGCCACACCGACGTCGTCCACGGGGGCGGCTCGGCGCAGGCGCCGTCCGCCTTCCGGGTCGCCGGCGAGTTCTGCCTGCAGTGCCACGCGGCCCAGGCCGCCGACTTCCGCCTGCCGTTCCGCCACCGCGTGCTGGAGGGCGAGGTCTCCTGCCAGGACTGCCACGCGGTCCACGGCGCGGCGCCCGCCGCCGAGCCCCTGGGCGACCTGAACGCGGCCTGCCTGAACTGCCACACCGAGATGGCCGGCCCGTTCCTCTTCGAGCACGAAGCCGTCTCGGCCGAGGACTGCACGGCCTGCCACCGGCCGCACGGCTCGGTCAACGACAAGCTGCTGACCCAGGACGGCAACTCGCTGTGCCTGCAGTGCCACTTCGAGCCCGGCTACCCGACCATCGGCGACGTGGACCACGGCGGCTTCCTGGGCAGCGAGGCGCGCTGCTACGACTGCCACCACGAGATCCACGGTTCGAACCTCAACCCCACCTTCCTGGACTAGAAAGGAGCGCGTCATGAAGAACCTGCGACTGACGATGTTGACCGCCGCCGCGGTGGCGCTCCTGGCCGCCGGTGCGGCCGCCGCCGGCGATCCGCCGGCCCAGGCCGGCCGGATCTGGGCCGCCCCGGGGGACCACGTGGGCCTGTTCACGCATGCCACGCTGACCCTCGACGTCCTGGACGACTACGGCTACGCCGCGAAGGCGGCCGAGGACTGGCAGCTGACCGACCAGTACCGCTTCTCCTCGGTCTTCGCCTGGAACCGGACCTGGGACACCGGCCGCTGGCTGACCCTGCGCGGCGCCGGCGAGAACGGCGGGCGCCCAGGCGGCGCCGGTTCGCTCGGCCTGTGGGGCGGCTCGACCGGAGGGTTCCGGACCTCGGTGACCTACCGCAGCTTCGACCACTACTACGACGGCACCAGCGAGATGCGCTCGGCCGTGTTCGCCGCGCCGCCGCCGCCGGCGGCGATCGATCCCGCGCCGGTGATGAACTGGAACCGCTTCGAGGCGGCCAGCTCCCATCGCGTCTGGAACGGGTTCGGTCTCAAGGCGGGCGTCGCCTTCACGCGTCGCGACGGGACCAAGGGCAGCCTGCTGCGCAGCGGGGCCGGCGGCGCCGTGCCCGGCCTGAAGCACTTCGGCACCCTCGACCGCAAGGTCTGGGCCGGCGGCGACTACGCCTACGGCAAGCTGGCGACGGACTGGGAAGTGTCCTACCGCAAGAGCGAGGGCGACCGCGCGCTGGGCACGCGGCACCTCACCACCGACGACCGCACCCTGTGGAGCGGGCGGGTCGGCGGCGCCCTGGACGTGTCGCCGACGCTGCGCCTGGTGGGCCAGGCTGCCGGCAGCTACCTCGAGAGCAACCCGCACGAGACCCAGGGCCTGGCCGACCGCGACGTCGCCTCCGACGCCGTGTCGGGCACGGGCCGCGTCGGCGCCCTGTGGACGCTGTCCCGCGGTACGCGCCTGGACCTGTCCGCGGCCGTCCGCAACCAGAACGTCGACGGGCAGGTCGGTCCCGACGACGCCGTCGTCCACGCCGTCGACCGCGACCTCACGAGCCAGGACTACCGCGCGGCCCTGTCGACGACTCGGTTGCCTTCGACCCGGCTGCAGCTGAGCTACCGCTACCGCACCAGCGACCTCGAAGAGACGACCGCCCAGGACGGCGTGCCGGGCAGCGGCACCGAGGGCGATTTCCAGGCCACCGACCGGCAGCGGACCAGCCAGGACGCCGCGCTGCGCGCGCGCACCCGCCTGGGTCGCAACGTGACGCTGAAGGCCAAGGCGACGTGGCTGCAGGAGGAGATCGACTCGGCCGACACCTGGGACACCGCCGACAGCGACGCCTGGTTCTACTGGATGGGCGACCGCAAGCGCGACAAGCTAGTCTGGGAGGTCTGCCTGAACACGCGGCCGGCCCCGGGCGTCAGCCTCGACCTCGGCCACCAGACGATCGCGCAGACCTTCGAGCGCGAGGACATCGCCGGGGTGGAGACCACCTGGGACGCCGTGCGCGGCTTCGCCGTGGCCACCTGGGCCGTGGCGCCGCGCCTGACGCTGCTGGGCTCGTTCTCGATGGGGCAGGAGGAGTACGGCATCGTCGGCGCTCCCGCCGACGAGTCCGACGTCAGCCCCCTGGCCTACGACGCCACGACCGTGCGCTACGCGCCCGGCGCGGTGCTGG
The DNA here is from genome assembly GCA_030654305.1 of bacterium. NCBI lineage: Bacteria > bacterium. The sequence continues at coordinate 5,539 of JAURXS010000126.1, forward strand.
ACCTCGGCCGCGGCTGGAGCTGCGAGGGCCACTACGAAGCCGTCCGCACCACCGACTCGGTCGAGAACGACCTGGACCGCTGGTCGGCCCGCACGAGCTGGCGCTTCGCCGAGAAGCTGACCGCGACCGCGAGCTACCGCCGCTGCGAGTTCGACGAGAACCGCTGGGACGACTACATCCTCGACC
>JAURXS010000127.1 GCA_030654305.1 bacterium
GGCGCTGCTGGCCGTGTTCGCCGCCGGCTGCTTCTGGGGCTGGCTGCGCGAGCGCCTCGGCAACGTCTGGCCGGCGATGCTGGGCCACGCCGGCGCGACGGTCGGGTACATGATCGTGTACTGGGGCCGCTTCGCGCGGCCCTGACCGCTGCCGTCGGGCGCGGTCTCAGCGGACCAGGCTGACGAGTCGGCTTTCGCGGATCTCCCCGGACTCCAGCCGGACGACATAGGTTCCCGAAGGAACCGCTCGGCCGCCGATTTCCTCGCCGTCCCAGACGAACACGTGCCCGCCGGCATCGAAATCCCCCTGCGCCAGCACCGCCAACTCGCGCCCCGTCACGTCGAAGACCCGCAGCAAGAGGTGGCGTCTGCGGTCGAGCGCGACCTCGACCGCGGTTCGCGGGTTGAAGGGGTTCGGCCGCGCACCGCGCAGCAGCGCGGTCGCCGGCGCGGCCGGGACGTCGACCGTGGACGCGGTGATCGCGACGTCGTCGACCAGCCAGTCGGTCGACGAGCTCCCCTGGTTGCCGTAGGCGCTGAAGCGCAGGCTGAACAGGTCGCCAGCCGCTTCCGGCGGCGTGGTGTGCGTGTAGGTGGTGTAGTCGGCCGGCGTGCCGCCCGGCGCCTGGATGTTGTTCAGCATGATCCATGTCCCGGTCGCGGTGTCGAAGTACTCCACCCACAGCCGCTGGCCGGCGATCACGCCCAGCGGGCGCACCTTGTAGCTGACGTCGGCCCGGCCGGCCAGCGTGATCGGCAGGGTGCGGGCGGTGCCCAGGTAGAACTCGGGGCTCCAGCCGCCGCCGTGGGCGATCTGCAGGCGTCCCGAGCTGGGGTAGGCGTTGTCGGCGGCCGTCCATTTCGCCGGGTCGAGGTTCACGGCGGTGAAGTTGTCGGTGAAGGGCAGCGTCGCGTGCGGGAACTCGATTTCGGTCGCACCCAGGCAGGCCACGCCGGCCAGGTAGCTGCGCAGGCGGGCCGTCGAGAGGGGCCCGAACGAGTGGAGCGCGCAGGAGCAGCCGCCGATGCTCGCGCACATGATCCTGCAGATGAATTCATCGTCGTTGCAGTGGTAGAGGGTGCAGTTGTGGCCGATCTCGTGCGCCGAGTCCGCGACGCGGTAGGCCATCGCGGTGGTGTAGCGCGACTGGACGATGCTGTAGCCGTAGTAGGTGCTGCAGACGCCCGGATCGGAGAAGGCGATGCCCACCGCGGAGCCGACGAGATCCTTGCCGGTGAAGAGCTGGACCAGGTCCCGCTTGACGTTCGCCTGGTTCGCCAGCCATTCGGTGCGG
>JAURXS010000128.1 GCA_030654305.1 bacterium
TTGGCCAACTCTCGGAGCATCTGACGGTACGCTTCGGCAGGGGCTACAGCTTGCCGAACCTCAAGCGAATGCGGCGATTCTATCAAACCTACGCGGTTGCTCCAGAGTCGCCAACGCCAGGCATTGAAAACCACGATCAAATAATTGGCTCCGCACTGTGGAGCCAATTGGTGCCAACAACGCATCCTCAATTCCAACAGGTGCTTGGCTGGTCTCATTATCGGTTGCTGATGACCGTATCCGACCCCGCCGCACGCTCCTTCTACGAAGTCGAGGCCGCACGCGAAGGCTGGTCTAGCCGCGAACTCGAGCGACAGATCGCCTCACTCCATTACGAGCGAGATCGATCTCAAGCTCGGCAAGCTCACTCACCGTGATCTTGGTCAATTGCAGATGTATGTGAACTGGTACGACCGCACCCAACGTGAGATTCACGAGGAGCCGACCGTCGGTATCGCGCTGTGTTCGCGTAAGAACGACGCGGTCGTGCGCATGACGTTGCCGGAAGGGGAGAAACGGATCCTGGCGGCGCGGTATGAGGTGCTGTTGCCGAGCGCAGCTGAACTTGAGGCTGTGGTTCAAAAGGGCAGACAGGCGGCGATGGTTAGGCGCTGAGCCTTCTCCTCAGCGGCCTCGCTTCTGCGCGAACAGCCACGCCCAGAAATCCTGATCACCGTAGGCCGGATCCCAGGCCCCATGCCCGACACCCGGGTATTCGGTGAAGTGCGCCTCGTTGCCGGCGGCCCGCAAAGCCGCCGCCATCCGCCGCGACTCCGACGGCGGGATCACCGTATCGTCGGCCCCGTGGAAGATCCAGGTCGGTGTCGCGCCGACCAGCCGCGCCGTCTCCGCGTACGGATCCGCCAGGCCGACGGTCGCCGGCAGCTGCACGACCGATGTCGCGCCGCCCGGCGGCGGCACGATGCCCCCGCACACCGGCGCGATCGCCGCGAACTTCCCGGGCTGTTCGGCCGCTAGCAGCCACGTGCCGTAGCCCCCGAGCGAGAGCCCGGTCAGGTAGAGCCGGTCCGCGTCGCCGTGGAATTCGGCGACGGCGGCGTCGAGCGCCGCCAGGGCCAGCGACGCCATGTCCCCGGTCCAGGTGCACCCTGCCGGCAGCTGCGGCATCACGACGATCGCCTCGAAGCGCTCGCGGCTCCAGCGGATCGCCGACGGCAGGCCGACCTGCGTCTGCCGCAGCCCGTCGTCGCCGCGTTCGCCGCTGCCGTGCAGGAACAGGATCACGGGCCAGGCGCGGTCCGGCGTGAAATCGGACGGCACGTAGACCTGGTAGCGGTGGGCACGTCCGTCCTGCGTCAGGGTGCGGTCGAGGAAGCCGGTGGCGTTGCCGCCGGCCGCCGTGACCGCGGCGCTGAACAGCGTCATGATCAGGCCTCCCGCCAGCAGCCAGCGTTTCATTGCGGCACCTCCGGTGCGTCGAACTCGGCGCCGTTGGTGCGGACCACCTCGGCGTAGTAGCGCGCGCTGGCCTTGGGCGTGCGCTTCTGCGTGGCGAAGTCCACGTGGATGATGCCGAAGCGCTTGGCGTAGCCGCAGGCCCACTCGAAGTTGTCCAGCAGCGACCAGGCGAAGTAGCCGCGCACGTCGGCGCCGTGGGCGATCGCCTCGCGCAGCGCGCGCAGGTGGCCGCGGAAATAGGCGACCCGGCGCCGATCGTCCAGCCCTTCGCGGGGCGACGTGTCCGGATCCGGGAAGGCCGCGCCGTTCTCGGTGATGTACAGGGGGATGCTCCCGTATCGCTCGCGGATCCAGAGCAGCATGAGGGTCAGGCTCGCGGGGTGGACCTCCCACGACAGATCCGTGTGCTCGACGTCCGGCTGGGGCACCGAAACGGCGCGCAGGAAGGGCACGCCGTCGTCGTGGCGCACCACCGCGCGGGTGTAGTAGTTGATGCCGAGGAAGTCGAGCGGCTCGCGGATCAGGGCGAAGTCGCCCGCCGGGTGATCGGGCCAGGCGTTGCCGTAGATCGCCGGCATTTCCTCGGGGTAGCGCCCCAGCAGCAGCGGGTCCAGGTACAGGCGGTTCATGGCGGCGTCCGCACGGGCGGTCGCGGCCACGTCGGCCGGATCGGCGCTGGCGGGGTACTTGGGCTCGATGTTGACGACGATGCCGACCCTGGCGCGCGGCGACTCTTCGCGCACCGCACGCACCGCGGCGCCGTGGGCCAGCAGCAGGTGGTGCGCGGCGCGCATGGCCGCGGCGGGGTCGTGGCGGCCGGGCGCGTGGACGCCGTGCAGGTAGCCGGCGTCGACCACGACCCACGGCTCGTTCAACGTCGACCACATGCCCACCCGGTCGCCGAGCGCGCGGGCGAGGACGCGCGCGTAATCGGCGAAGCGGTCCACGATCTCGGGATTCGTCCAGCCGCCGGCGGCCTCGAGCGCCTCGGGCAGGTCCCAGTGGTACAGCGTCAGGTTCGGCGTCAGGCCGCGCTCGAGCAGGCCGTCGACCAGCCGGTCGTAGAAGGCGAGGCCGGCGGGATTGACCGCGCCGCGGCCGTCGGGCTGCACGCGGCTCCACGCGACGCTGAAGCGGTAGGCGTTCAGGCCCATCCCGGCCATCAGGTCCACGTCCTGCCGCCAGAGACGGTAGTGGTCGCAGGCGACGTCACCGGTGTCGCCGTCGTGGGTGCAGCCGGGCGTGTGCGAGAAGACATGCCAGTTGCTCGGGCCGGCGCCGTCGGCCAGCGGCGAGCCTTCGATCTGGTAGGCCGAGGTGGCCGCGCCCCACAGGAAGCCGGCGGGGAAACCCTTCCCTGGCGTCACGACGCGCTCCCGGGGCTGTCGCCGAGGATCGCCTCGACGCGGTGGGCGCGACCGTCGCGCGCGACCGGCACGCGCACGCCGCCGCCCGTGCAGGCCAGCGGCTCGCCGTCGAGCGTGGCGGAGACCACGCCGCGGGCGCGGCCGTCGGGATTGAGCACCGCGATGTCGTAGGTCGTCGCGCCGTCCGGGGCGCGCCAGGCGATCCCGTAGCGCGGCCAGTCGTCGGGCACGCAGGGGCGCAGTTCGAACGCGTCGCCGCCCGCGAGCCGGAAGCCCAGGATCGACTCCAGCGCGGTGCGGTGCATCCAGCCCGAGGAGCCGGTGTACCAGGTCCAGCCGCCGCGGCCGACGTGCGGCGCGGCGCCGTAGACGTCCGCGGCGACGACGTAGGGTTCGACCTGGTAGACGGCGACGCGGGCCGCGGTGTCGGACAGGTTGACCGGGTTGATCGCCTCCAGCAGGGCCAGGGCGCGGTTGTTGCGGCCGGCCTCGGCCACGGCGCGCACGAACCACAGGGCGGCGTGCGTGTACTGGCCTCCGTTCTCGCGCACGCCCGCAACGTAGCCCTTGATGTAACCGGGGTCGTGGGGCGTGTCGACGAAGGGCGGCGTCAGCAGGCGGATCAGGCCGTGCTCCTCGTCCACGAGATGCTTCTCCACCGCGTCGAGCGCGGCGGCGGCGCGGTCGGGCCGCGCGACGCCGGAGAGCACCGACCAGGACTGGGCCAGCGCGTCGATGCGGCACTCGCTATCGCCGGCGGTGCCGTGCGGCGCGCCGTCGTCGTAGTAGCCGCGGCGGTAGCAGGCGTCGTCCCAACCGTCGCGCTCGACGGCCTCGCGAAGGCGAGCGGCGTGCTCGCGGTAGCGGCGGGCGCGGGCGGCGTCGCCGCGCTCGTCGCAGAACGGCGCGAAGGCTTCGATGACGGTGCAGAGGAAGAAGGCCATCCACACGCTCTCGCCGCGGCCCTCGCGGCCGACGCGGTTCATGCCGTCGTTCCAGTCGCCGCAGCCGAACAGCGGCAGGCCGTGCGCGCCGACGGACAGGGAGCGGTCCAGGGCGCGGCAGCAGTGATCGTAGAGATCGGCGCCCTCGCCGGACGGCATTGCCTTCACGAAGCGCTCGTCCTCGCCGACGTCCAGCGCCGGCGCGTCGAGGAACGGCGCGACCGCGGCCATCACGCCGCGGTCCCCGGTGGCGCGCACGTAGTCGGCGGCCAGCAGCGGCAACCACAGCAGGTCGTCGGCGAAGCGGGTGCGCAGGCCGCGGTCGTCGGGGGTGTGCCACCAGTGCAGCACGTCGCCCTCGCGGAACTGGTGGCCGGCGTGCAGCAGGATCTGGCCGCGCAGCGCCGCGGGCAGCAGCGGCGCCAGCGACGAGGCGTCCTGCAGCTGGTCGCGGAAGCCGAAGGCGCCGCCGGACTGGTACAGCGCCGTGCGCCCCCAGATCCGGCACGACAGCGTCTGGTAGGGCAGCCAGCCGTTGACCATCAGGTCCAGCGCCGGCGCGGGGGTTTCGACCCGCACCGCCGACAGCAGCTCACGCCAGAATCCGGTCACCGCGTCGAACTCGCGGCGCCAGGCGCCGGCGACGGTCATCGCCGCCGCCAGATCGCGGGCCTCCGCCTCGCTCGCGGCGTCCCCCAGCAGCAGCACGATGTCGGCGCTCTCGCCCGGCATCAGCTCGAAGGTCGCCTGGTGCGAGAAGCAGGCGTCGAGACCCGCGCCGATCCGGCCCGGCAAGTCGCCGCGGCGCAGGACCTCGGGGCAGGACGGGTCGCCCCCGGCGCCCAGGAAGGCGGCGCGATCGCCGCAGCCGTGCAGCCGCGCCCGGCCGCCATCCGCGTGAACGGCGCCGAAGGCCGCGCGTTCGGCGTGCGGCCCGGCCTGGCGGTTGCGCGCGAACAGCAGGCCGTCGCCGTCGCCGCGCGCTGTCACCACGTACCGGCCGTCGGACGCGGGGCGGTCGCCCAGGACCAGGCGGCTGTGGGCGAAGACGGACAGCCGGCGCAGCGACGGGCCGCGGTTGGTCACGCCGACGCGGACGAAGCGCACCGGCTTGTCGCGCGACACGAACAGCAGCGTGTCGAGGGCCAGGCCGCGGCTCTCGTGGAGGCAGCGGCTGTAGCCGAAGCCGTGGCGCATCTCGTAGTCGCCCTCGCCGGGCCGGGGGCCGGGCAAGCAGGACCAGAAGACGCCGTCGTCCTCGTCGCGCACGAAGAACGACTCGTCGTGGGGGTCGCCGACCGGATCGTTCGCCCAGGGCGTCAGCCGGCGCTCGCGGCTGTTGACGCTCCACGTCGTGCCGGCGCCGGTCTCGCTGACCAGGAAGCCGAACGACTCGTTCGCCACCACGTTGACCCAGGGTTGCGGCGGCAGGACCGGGCGGCCGTCGCGGCCGCGGGTGAGCCGGATCACGTACTCGCGCCCGTCCGCAGCGAAGCCGCCGCAGCCGTTCCAGCGCTGCAGCGAGTCTGCCGCGTCCGGCAGCGGCGGCGCGGGGGCGTGGGTTGTCGCGGCGCGGGGCCAGACCGGCGGCGCGGTCGGTTCCGCGGGGATCCCGGCGAGGTCGGGCATGCGGTCCCGGACCACCAGGAGGGCGCGGGACAGGATGAGGTCGATGTCGTTCCCGTCCAGTTCGTGAACGCCGTCCAGCTCGATCAGCGACACCGCCAAGCCGAGCGACCGCCAGTAGCGCGACGCGGCGCGCAACCTCTCCTGCAGGGCCGGGTCCGCGCCCGACCGCGCGTCCAGCACGACGAGGATCGCCTCGCCGTCCAGGCCGAGCCGGGCGAGGTCGCCGGGCCCGGCCGTCGCGCGCGCCAGCGTGTCCGGCGCGGCCCGCAGGCGAGGGTCGCCGTAGAGCATCGCGCCGGCGAGGTCCTGCAGGTAGGCGGCTTCGGCAGTCGTGAGACCGGCCCGCTTCAGATCGAGGCGAGCCGACTCGCGGGCGTTCGCGATGGCCATCGCCGCCCGGCGACGGCCGGACGGACCGCAGACCAGGGCCAGGGCCGCGTCCCGGTCCCGGGCGGCTCCCAGCAGGGTGCTGCAGGCGACGTTCTCGTCAGGATCCAGGGTGAGGGTCCGGCGCAGGGCGACCACGGGATCCAGCACGTTGCCCGTGGTGCCGGACAACGAACCGGTCGCGGTCAGGGCAGCCGGTTGGAGCAGGCTGCCGCCGCGGCCGAGGAAGCGGTGGCGGTCCGTCTCGTATTCGGGGGTATCGTCCCCCAGATCGGCCAGGACCAGCCAGGGCGGGGATTCGTCCGCCCCGCGGGGCCGGCGGCGGACCAGCAGGGCCCGCGACGAAGCGTCGAACTCCGTCTGCAGGAACAAGTTGGAAAAAACGGGGTGCGAGGCGTGGGCCGCCGCTGGCGCCAGGACGACCTCGGCGGCGATGGTCAGGTCCAGCCAGCGCCGCCTCCCGGACCGGTTGGTCAGCGTGACGCGCCGGATCTCACAACCATCGGGGTCGACGCAGACCTCCAGGCGGGCGGCGATCCCGGCCTGTTCGTGCTCGATCGTGTAAACGCCTGGCTCCCAGACGGCTCGCCGGACCGCGCCCGACCGGCCCATTCCCGGCTTTCCCAGAACCCAGTACTGACAATTCTCACGATCCCTGATATAATAGAACGATCCATCGCCATCGGTGATGCGGTCGCTTCGCCACAGGGTAAGGTTCACGCCATTTTGGGCCGTGAAACCGGTCCCTTGGGCTGTGATCAGGGTGGTCGTGCCGGCGGCCGACAGCAGGGCGGCGGGAGGGGACGGCCGGCAGGGGTCCGGAATGCGGGGCAACCGACCGTCGTCCATCTGCAGCAACTCCCGGCACGGGGTACGGCGAGGCGGATCAGGTCGTGGTCCCCTCGAATTCCAGGCAACGATTAGGTGATTTCAGCCCATTTGTCAATTGGGGGGTTGACAGAAGGTTGAATTTATGAAACCGTTTACATCGCGCTCACGGAAACCACATCCGCAGCGCAGTTCACCGGTGCGCGCGCGACAGGGATGGCGCGCGGTCGTCAAGCAGGAGGCGCGGTCGGGAGAAGATAGATGGCCACGATCCGAGATGTCGCCAAGACAGCCGGGGTATCGATCGCCACCGTGTCGCGAGTCTTCAACGGCAACACCGCCGTCAGCGAGGACACCGCGACGCAGGTCTGGACGGCGGCGTCGGCCCTCGATTACTGGCCCAACGGCGCCGCCCGCAGCCTCACCACCAGCCGCTCCAACACCCTCGGCGTCCTGCTCCCCGACCTCTACGGGGATTTCTTCTCCGAAGTCATCCGCGGCATCGACCAGCTGGCCAAGCGCGAGAAGTACCAGACCCTGGTCTCCGGCTCCCACGCCAGCGTCGAGGACGTCCTGACCGCCACCCGCGCCATGCGCGGCCGCATCGACGGCCTGGTCATGATGGCCCCGGACAGCATCACCGTCGAATCGGTCACCAAGATCCGCCGCCGCCTGCCGGTGGTGCTGATCAGCCCCCCCTTCGCGGTCGACGGCTGCAGCTCGGTGTCCATCGCCAGCTTCTCGGGCGCCCGCGCCGTGGTGGCGCACCTGGTCGGGCTCGGCCACCGCGAGATCGCGATGGTCGCCGGGCCCGCGGGCAACGTCGATGCCGAGGAGCGCCTGCGCGGCTACTATCGCGGCCTGGCGGAGGCGGGGATCCTGCCGCGCGCCGAGCTCGTCGTGCAGGGGGATTTCCGGGAGTCCTCGGGCTACGCCGCCGCGGCGGCCCTGCTGGACCGGCGGCCGCGGCCGACCGCCGTCTTCGCGGCCAACGACTGCATGGCCATCGGCCTGATGAGCGCCCTGGGGAACGCGGGCCTGTCGGTGCCGCACGACATGGCGGTCGTCGGCTTCGACAACATCACCATGGCCCAGTACATGCGCCCCCCCCTGACCACCGTCCACGTCGACGCCTACGCCCTCGGCCAGAAGGCCGTGCGGCTGATGCTCGACACCCTGTCCGATCCCGAAGGCGAGAAGGTGACCGTCCAGACCATCGATGTCGTCCTGAAGGTGCGCAGCTCCTGCGGGGCGAAACCCGCCGTGGCGACGAACACCACGCTCGGTGCGGAGGCGGATCAACAGCGATGAATACCCATCGGCACGCCAACGTCGCAGTTACCCAGGAGGTCCCAACCGTGAAACGCATGACCATGTTGTTGCTGGTGGCCGCGGCGTTCATGTCCGCCGCCGCCGTCCAGGCGCAGACCGTCCGCGAGGACGCCATCTGGGCCCGGACCACGACGGCCACGATCGCTCTCGACGGCGTGCTGAACGAGGCCGCCTGGGCCGCCGCCGAGTCGAAGACCGTCGAGTTCGGCGCCGACTCCGGCATCCCCGGCAGCGGCTGGAAGATGGAGGCGGGCTGGCCGCCCGTCGACGCCACCGTCGCGAACATGAAGTTCCTGGTCAACGGCAACCAGCTCTACGTCGGCTTCGAGGTGCAGGACAAGTCGGTGGGCGGCTCCGTGGAGTTCAACCGCTTCGACGGCTTCATCATGGGCCTCAAGGACCACGCCGTCCTCGGCACCTACAAGCCCGTCGCCGAGTACGTGTACGCCTTCTGGAACCTCGGCGGCACTCCCGACCCGCAGCCGGCCACGCAGCAGCCCAGGTTCTACGGCCGCTGGGGCAGCTTCGACCCCGCCGTGCCCCGCACGCCGGAGCAGATCGCGGCCTGGGACGCCGTCACCGTCGTCCACGGCGTCAAGAACAGCGACACGGTCGACGACACCGGCTACACCGTCGAGATGCGCTTCGACCTGGCCGTCATGGGCTACGACGTGACGCAGCCCGGCGGCGACATCGTCGAATGGAACGTCTCGGTCTACGACTGCGACTGGTTCTGGCCGATCGACCCGCTGCGCTTCAGCGCCGCCCGCGTCTGGTGGCAGGGCCCCTGGGGCAACGCCGCCTGGTACAACGAGGTCCGCATCCACGCGAGCCCCGACGTGACGACCGCGTCCGGCCCCGTGCCCGTCGTCGAGCCCGAGTTCGTCATCACCGAGATCAACGCCACGCCGACGATCGACGGCGTCCTGAACGAGGCGGCCTGGTCGGATGCCGGCATCTTCTCGGTCGACATCCGCCACGGCGACGACGCGCTGCGCGAGAGCTACCCCGGCGTCGCGTCCGCCCGCGCCGGCGAGTACCAGCCGGCGGTGAACGGCGGCACGGCCTTCGTGCTCGACCCCGCCGACGTCACGGTCAAGATGTACGTCAAGGGCGACATGCTCTACGTGGGCCTCGAGGCCCGCGACATGGTGGTCCAGTACCACCCCGATTTCAGCCGCTGGGACGGCCTGCTGCTCACGATCAACGACCGCGACGACCGCGGCAACGACAACAACCTCACCGGTCGCCGGCTGGCGTTCCAGGTGGGCGCCGACGGCTCCGCGGTCCCCCAGGACTACCTGGCCAGCATGGTGGCCGAGACGACGGCCCAGGTCGCCGTGTCCCTGATGGCCGGCACGTCGGTCGACACGCTCGGCCTCGAGCCCGACACCGGCTACACGGCCGAGCTCGCGATCGACCTCACGGCCCTGGGCTACCCCAGCGGCCTGGGCGACCGCGCGTTCTTCCCGGGCCTCACCGTGCTCGACGGCGACTCGTTCCTCCCCGCCACCGACAGCTACGGCACGCGCACCTGGTGGTTCCGCGAGTACGAGGGCACCTGCTGCGCCGCCTGGGTGCACCTCGCCCCGAACGCCACGGGCGTGAGCGACGGCGGGCAGGACGGGGGCTACGCGTCGGCGCGGGCCTCGCAGAACGCCTCGTCCCGGCCGCTGATCATGTATGCGATGCCCCAGCGCAGCCAGGTGACGATCGAGGTGTACGACGTCATGGGCCGCACGGTCGAGCGCCGCCAGCTCGGCGTCCAGGGCGACGGCGAGCACGCGGTCCCGCTGTTCGAGGGCGGCGACCACGCCGCCGGCCTGTACCTGTACCGGCTGCAGATGGTGGATCCGGAGACCGGCGCCGAGCGCGGGACGCTGCGCGGCAAGACGATCTTCCTGAAGTGACCGCACGCGGGCGCGGCGGCGCGGGGGGGACCCCGCGCCGCCGGGTCCGCAACCACGGAGGATGACCAGACGTGAGTTGTTCCGCCCCGGCGAGATTCATCCGTCTGACCCTGACCTGCCTGCTGCTGCTCGCCGCCGCGGCGACGGTGCGGGGCGGCACCACCGGCCGCATCGCCGGCCGCATCCTCGACGTCGACGGCAAGCCCGTGGCGGCCGCCACCGTCGTGGTGGTCGGCACGCGTCTCGGCGCCTACACCGACGCCGAGGGGCAGTACAGCATCCTCAACGTGGCGCCGGGCGCCTACGACCTGAAGATCACGCGCCTCGGCTTCGACCCGCTGACGATCCGCAACGTGACCGTGTCCTCGGACAACACGACCCGCCAGGACGTCAAGCTGGGCGAGACGACGCTCCGCGCGGCCGAAGTCGTGATCACCGCCGAGCGGCCGCCGGTGGAGCTCGCCATGACGAGCTCCCAGACCACGCTGACCAGCGAGGACATCGAGGCCCTGCCGGTGCAGGAGCTGAACGACGTCGTGAACCTGCAGGCGGGCGTGGTCGACGGGCACTTCCGCGGCGGGCGCACGGGCGAGGTCCAGTACCAGGTCGACGGCGTCAGCGTGAACAACGCCTTCGACAACAAGTCCATCGTCTCGGTCGACCGCTCGCTCCTGCAGGAGGTGCAGGTCATCAGCGGCACCTTCGACGCCGAGTACGGCCAGGCCATGAGCGGCGTCGTGAACGCCGTGCTGAAGCAGGGGACCGAGGAGTTCGCCTGGAGCGGCGAGGCCTACACCGGCGGCTTCGTCTTCCCCGGCCGCGGCGACGACCGCCGCACCGACGAGACGATCCACCCCACGGGCATCCTGAACTTCCAGGCGTCGGCCAGCGGGCCGACCCCGCTGCGCGACACGGTGTTCCTGGCCAGCGCCCGCCGCTCGATCTTCAACGACTACATCTACGCCACGCGGCGCTTCCTGCCCACCGACGACAACGACTTCGCGCGGATGGAATTCAACCCCTCCGGCGACAACGAGTCGGTCCCGCTGGGCTACAACCGGGAGTGGAGCGGCGTCGTCAAGCTGACCAACACCTCCTTCGCGGGCCTGAAGCTCAACTACCAGGCCCTGGTCGGCTGGAACGAGAGCCGCCGCACCACCTGGGCCTACCGCTTCAACCCCGACGGGCTCTCGAAGCAGGACCGCTTCTCCATCACCCACGGCCTGGATCTCACCCGCACCTTCGGCGACGCCACGTACCTCGACCTGAGCATCCGCGAGAACTTCGTCGAGTACGAGGACTTCGCCTTCGCGGACGTCTACGACGCGCGCTACGACGCGGGCGGCGGCGCCGAGGGCACCGTCAACTACGAGTACGGCGCCGTGGTGGAGGGCTACGACTTCACGCGCTTCTACCAGAAGACCGACGACTGGGTGATCAAGAGCGCGCTGGTCAGCCAGGTCTCTCAGGAGCACCAGCTCAAGACGGGCTTCGAGGTCAGCGCACCCGAGGTCCAGTACGGCACGCCCGGCCACCTGGTCTTCACCAGCGAGAGCGTCGACGGCGAGGTCGTCGAGCAGCTGACCCGCTACCTCAACCGGCCGCCGACCTTCCTGCCCGTGCAGACCTACCACCCGCGGATGGGGGCCGTCTTCCTGCAGGACCAGGCCGAGTACCCCGACCTCAAGGTGCGCGTGGGCCTGCGCCTGGAGTACTTCGACGCGAACTCGACCATCCCCAGCGACCTCGCCAACCCGGCGAACGCGATCGAGGGGGCCCCGCTGTCGCACCCGCAGGACACGACCGTCAAGATGGCCGTCTCCCCGCGCATCGGCGTCGCCTACCCCATCGAAGACTACGCGGCCATCCACTTCGCGTACGGCCACTTCCGGCAGTTCCCGGCCATCGGCACCATGTTCAACAACGCGAACTACGACGTCGTGGCCAACCTGCAGGCGGGCGACGAGTCCCGCATCGGCGTGCTCGGCAACCCCGACGTGCGGCCCGAAACGACCGTCCAGTACGAGATCGGCTACAAGCACGCCGTCAACCAGGACTTCGGCTTCACGGTGACGACCTTCTACAAGGACGTCCGCGACCTGCTGGGCGTGGAGTTCGTCGACACCTACATGGGCGTGCCCTACGCCCGGTTGACCAACGTCGACTTCGGCAACGTCTTCGGCGTGACCGTCAGCCTCGACCACCGCCGCCTCGGTCCGGCCGGCGTCTCGCTCGACTACACCTGGCAGCGGGCGATGGGCAACTCCAGCGACCCCTACGAGACCTTCACGCGGTCGACCAACGGCGAGGACGCCAACCCGCGCCTGGTGCCCTTCAACTGGGACCAGCGCCACACGCTGAACCTGACGGCTTCGCTGGCCGCGGCCGAGGACCTCGACGTGAGCGCCGTCGTGCGCCTGGTCAGCGGGCAGCCCTACACGCCGGTGATCGAGCGCGGGCACGGCAGCGGGCTGGACACCAACTCCGCCACCAAGCCGGCCGGCATGATCGTGGACCTGCGCGCCGAGAAGCGGCTGGGCGAGGGGGCCAGCGCCTTCCTGCGCGTCTTCAACGCGTTCGACAGCCGGTACTTCAACGGTTCGATCTTCGCCGACACCGGCAGCCCCTACTACTCGCGCTTCTCCGACCTGGACCGCGCCATCCTCTCGGATCCGACGCGGTTCTACCCGCCGCGGCGCATCGAGATCGGCGTCAGGATCACCGGAGGTCTGCTGTGATGCGCGAACGGAGGCCCCGCAGCATGTTTAGACCCGCCGCCGCGGCCCTCGCGGTCCTGGCCATCGCCTGGGCGGCCGCCGCCGACGTGCCCACGCCCGTCCCGCAGGAGCAGCGCGGCCGGCACACGCTGGAGCGCTCGGGCCAGCACGACGCCAACAACATCCGCACCATCTTCTGGAACTACGGCATGGTGGGCGACTACCCGGCGAACCCGTCCAACGTGGACCTGAGCGTGTTCCACTCGGCCGAGGTGCCCAAGGGCAGCGGCATGAACTACAGCGACGGCATCACGCCGTTCGTGCTGACGAAGATCGTGCAGGGCAACGGCGTCGAGTCGTACATCATGGAGACCGGCTTCCGCGAGCGGCAGGGCATCAGCCCCTACACCAACCGCATGATGCGCTTCGAACCGCGCCCGGGCTACCTGGAGTCGAACCCCGACCTCAACTCCGGGCTCTCGCCGGCCATCAGCAACGACCCGCGGACCTGGCCCGCCTCCTGGCCCGACCGCCTCGACGACCCGACCGACCCGGGCTGGCCCGGCAGCTGGAACGGCTACTTCGGCAAGCAGGTCGTGGCCGACCAGGAGAGCTACGTCGTCCTGGACGACGACTACTACGACGCCTGGTACTTCTTCCCCGACGCCCGCGATTCCACGCGCAACGGCCTGGGCCTGCGCCTCGAGGTCCGCGGCTTCCAGTGGGCCAACCCGCAGGCCCGCAACGTGATCTTCTGGCACTACGACATCACGAACGAGGGCACCACCGACTACGACGACAACGTCGTGTTCGGCCTCTACATGGACTCCGGCGTGGGCGGCGCGGCCCTCTCCTGCGACGGCATCTACGAGTCCGACGACGACAACGCCTACTTCGACCGCACCTTCGACGACCAGATCCTGAACCTGGTCTACACCTGGGACCGCTACGGCCACGGCCGCGACCTCAGCAGCGCCTGCGCCCGCACCGGCTACCTCGGCTACGCCTTCATGGAGACGCCGGGCAACGCCCTGGACGTCATCGACAACGACGAGGACGGCTTCGTCGACGAGCGGCGCGAGGGCGGCCCCGGCGTGCTGATCGTCGGGCAGCAGGCCATCGCCGACCACGTCGCGGCGAACTACGACCTGGCCCGCTTCGAGATCACCTACGGCCCGCTCGCGGAGATGCCCGCCTACGTCGAGGGCCTGTGGTGGACCGGCGACGAGGACCTGGACTGGGTCGCCGCCAACCACGACATCGGCGCCGATGGCCTCGACGACACCGGCGACGAGGGCGAGCGCGACGGCATCCCGACCGAGGGCGAGCCCAATTTCGACGGCACCGACCTCAACGAGTCCGACCAGATCGGCCTGACCGGCTTCCGGATCAACCGCATCCGCGCCGGGCAGGGCAACCCCGACCAGACGACCGACGGCATCGTCTTCTTCACCAACAGCGACGACTGGCCGCGGCGCCTGTACGAGCAGTTCACCGACCCCGACCCGGAGGTGCGCTTCGGCGAGCCGCTGGCCTCCAACTACAACATCGGCTTCTTCTTCGCCTCGGGCCCCTTCAAGCTGCGCGCCGGCCAGACCGAGCGCTTCAGCCTGGCCCTGGCCTACGGCGCCGACCTGGAGGAGCTGCGCCGCGGCGTCCGCACCGTGCAGCGCATCTACGACGCCAACTACCGCTTCGCCGTGCCGCCGCCGCTGCCGACCCTGACCGCGGAGGCCGGCGACGGTTTCGTGCGCCTGTCCTGGAACGACGTCTCCGAAAGCAGCGCCGACCCCGTGACGGGCGAGTTCGACTTCGAGGGCTACCGCGTCTACCGCTCCACCGACCCGGACTTCGTCGACCCCCAGGTGATCACCACCGGCACCGGCAGCGGCCCCATCGGCAACGGCCGGCCCATCGCCCAGTTCGACCTCGACAACGGCCGCAGCGGCTTCTCGACCCAGATCGTGGACGGCGTGGCCTACTACCTCGGCACCGACAGCGGCCTCACCCACACCTGGACCGACTACAGCGTGACCAACGGGCAGCGCTACTACTACGCGGTCACTTCCTACGACTACGGTTCCGAGGCGTTCGAATTCTACCCTTCCGAGAACGCCATCGCTCCCTCGCGGACCCCGCGAGGAGGGCTCGTGTTGCCGCCCAACGTGGTGGACGTGCGGCCCAATCCACGCGCACTGGGGTACGTGCCCGCGATAGCGGACACGGCCACTCAGGTGGCCGGGCGCGGCTTCGGCTCCGTTTCCGTCGCGGTCCTGAACTCGGACATCGTGCCCGACGGCCACCTGTTCAAGATCAGGTTCGCCTCCCCGTCGCCGGACAGCCTGCGCGCCACCTCCTACGCGCTGGTCGACAGCACCAGCGGCGAGGTCCTGTTCGACAGCGGCTCGGACTTCGACGCCCTGGGCATCGGGCAGGTCGGCGCGGGCATGATGCCCCTGATCCAGTCGGAACGGATCGTCACGGTGGACGAGGCGGCGTCGGGATTCTCGACCGCCGGCGCCACCGACGCCCTGCTGACCGTGCTCTACCAGACCGTGCTGCCGATCAACCGCGTGCGTCCGGGCTTCCCGGACGACCTCGTCATCCGCTTCGCCGACGCCTTCGTCGACACCTCCGTCGCGATGACGTTCTGGCCGGCGCGCCCCGCCAAGTTCACGGTCGCCGCGCTGTCGCGCGACGGCGAGAGGCCCATGAACTTCCGGTTCCGGGACATCGACGGCGACGGCACCCTCAGCCACGTCAACGACATCATCGACGTGGTCACCTACCTGCCGGAACAGCCGGGCACGCCCGTCGTGACCTGGCGCTTCCAGCTGGCGGCCGCCACCCCGGCCCCCGCGTCCCCCCCGGGCGCCGGCGACGAGTACACGCTGCGCCTGAACCGCCCCTTCGCGGCCGACGACGTCTTCGTCTTCACGACGACGGGCTCGCGCATCGACGAGACGGCGGCCCGGACCGGCTTCGCGCCGTACGTCGTGCCCAACCCCTACATCGGCTCGGCGAGCTTCGAGCCGGAGCGCTACGCGGTCTCGGGCCGCGGCGAGCGCCGCCTCGAGTTCCGGGGCCTGACGTCCAGCTGCACGATCCGGATCTACAACGTCCGCGGCGAGCTGGTCGACACGCTGCGCAACGAGGGTTCGCTGGACGGCTACGTGGCGTGGAACCTGAGGACCAAGGACAACCTCGACGTCGCGCCGGGCCTGTACATCTACCACGTCCGCACCGACGACGCGCAGGAATACACGGGCAAATTCGCGGTCATCAAATGAGCGCGAGGAGAGACATGAAGCGAGCGGCGCTTGTACTGCTGACGGTGCTCATGAGCGGCCAGGCCCAGGCCCAGTCGAAGGTCGGCACGACCATCGGCCAGTTCCTGCGCATCGAGCCCGGGGCCCGCCACGCCGGCATGGGCAACGCCGGCGTCGGCCTGGCCGGCGGCGTCGAGGCGGTCTACTTCAACACGGGCGCCATCGGCCTGCCGGAATCCGCCGAGCTCCAGTTCACGCACAGCCTCTGGTTCGCGGACATCAGCTACGACTACGCGGCGGTGCTGCTGCCCGCCGGCGGCGGCAACCTGTTCGCCAGCATCACCTCGCTCAAGTCCGGCGACATCGACGTGCGCACCGTCGACGAACCCCTCGGCACGGGCGAGAAGTTCAACGTGGGCAACGCCGCCTTCGGCCTGGGCTACGGCCGCCGGGTCACCAGCCGGTTCACCGCCGGCATCCAGCTGAACTACGTGAACGAGCGCGTCTGGCACACGTCGACCAACGTGCTGACCTTCAACGCGGGCACCCACTACCGGCTGACCGAGGACGGGACCAGCATCGGCTTCTGCCTGACGAACATCGGCACGCAGGGCCGCTACACCGGCCGCGACCTCGCCATCCAGTACGACGAGGACCCCGACGCCCACGGCGACAACAGCGCCCTGCCCGGCGAGCAGTCCACCGACCGCTTCCCGGTGCCGATCCAGTTCCGCCTCGGCGTCTGCGTCCCCTACTGCCTCGACGACGACAACCGGCTGCTGTTCGTCTGCGACGCCCTGCACCCCAACGACAACTCCGAGAGCGTCAACCTGGGGGGCGAGTGGTCCTGGCGCGAGCTGTTCGCGCTGCGCCTCGGCTACCAGACCCTGTTCCAGGAGGATTCGGAGCAGGGCCTGACCGCCGGCTTCGGCGTCGGCGGCGACCTCGGCGCGAACCGGTACCAGTTCGACTACGCCTGGGCGAGCCACGAGTACCTCGAAGCGACGCACCGGATGACGTTCCTGATCAAGTTCTAGCCCACGGACCGGAGGAGCGGACATGAAGAGCACCAGGCAGCGCGACCCCGGCCGGCGGCATCTCCGGGCGGCGACCTTCGTCGCCGCGCTGGCGGCGGCCGTCCTGCTGGCGGCGGTCCCCGCCGCCTGGGCCCTGACCACCCCCGCGCTGCTGGACACCCTGCAGCACACCGCGTTCGACTATTTCTGGGAGGAGGCGAGCGCGGGGTCCGGCCTGATCAAGGACGGCAGCCAGGACTGGTCCGTCTGCAGCATCGCCGCCCAGGGCTTCGGCTACTCCGCCTACTGCGTCGCCGTGGACCACGGCTGGGTCACCCGGGCGGCGGCCCGCGACCGCATCATCCGCGGCCTGGAGACGCTCTGGAGCGTGCCCCAGGGCACCGCCGCGACCAACGTCAACGGCTACAAGGGCCTCTACTACCACTTCCTCGACCTGAACACGGGCGTCCGCACCTGGGACTGCGAGCTGTCGTCGATCGACACGGCGCTGCTGATCGCCGGCGTCCTCGACGCCAAGGAGTACTTCGACGCTCCCGACGAACCCGAGACCCACCTGCGGGCCCTCGCCGACTCCATCTACTACCGCGTGGACTGGGATTTCATGCGCAACGGCGGCAACGGCATCCGCATGGGCTGGAAGCCGGGGACGGGCTTCGCCGGCTACGGCGACTGGGTCGGCTACAACGAGGCGATGATCCTCTACATCCTGGCCATCGGCTCGCCCACCCACCCGGTGCCCGCCTGGACGTGGAATTTCTGGACGCTCGGCTACTGGTGGGGGACCCAGTACGGGCAGACCTACGTCATCTTCCCGCCGCTCTTCGGGCACCAGTACAGCCACTGCTGGATCGACTTCCGCCAGATCCAGGACGCGTACATGAGGAACCGGGGCATCACCTACCACGAGAATTCCCGCCGCGCCACGCTCGCCGCGCGCGCGTACTGCATCGCCAACCCGGGCGGCTGGGTCGGCTACGCGGGCGACGTGTGGGGGCTGACCGCCTCGATCGATCCCGACGGCTACGTGGCCCACGGCGCCCCGCCGGGCCAGAGCGACAACGGCACGATCTCCCCGACGGCCGCCGGCGGCTCGATCGCCTTCGCGCCGGAGATCGTCATCCCCACGCTGCACAAGTTCTGGGACTCCTTCCGACTGGCCCTCTGGGGCGAGTACGGCTTCAAGGACGCCTTCAACCTGTCGCGTTTCTGGTGGGCGCAGGACTACCTGGGCATCGACCAGGGTCCCATCATCATGATGATCGAGAACTACCGCACCGGGTCGATCTGGGAGCGCTTCGGGGGCAACCCCGACGTCTGCCGCGGCCTGGAGCTGGCCGGCTTCACGGCGGCGACGGCCGTTGCGGTCGGCGACGGGGCCGCCGCCGGCCTCGAGCTCGGGCAGAACACGCCGAACCCCTGCCAGGGCACCACGACCGTCGCCTACAGCCTCGCGCAGCCGGGTCGCGTCGCGCTCAGCGTGTACGACGCCCGCGGCAGGCTGGTCCGCACCTACATCGACGAATCGCAGGACAAGGGGGGGCACCAGGTCGTCCTCGACTTCGAGGGTCTGCCCAGCGGTGCCTATTTCTACTCCCTGGAGTCCGACCGGGAGAAGGTCTGGAAACGTTGCATCCTGGTGCGCTGAGAGGGAGACCGCGGCCGAGATGCGTCAGGAGAGGAGGCGGTGAGGCAAGAAACGGAATGACACGGATCCGCAAGAGTTCGAGTTAGAACGATCAACAACAGGGAGACTCATCATGAAAACGACCCACAAGCTGATGCTGCTGGCGCTGCTGCTGGCCATCTCGTCGGTGGCCCTGGCCACCAACGTCCCCAACAGCGCCACGATCACCACGCGGATCTGGAACGACTGCCCCCTGGGCACCGTCACCAGCACCAACAACTACGGCACCCTCGTCTCCATCCACGAGCAGAAGGTGATGTGCGGCGCCGGCTGGGGCAGCCGCCACAACTGGCGCTTCGCCGACGGCGGCGTCTCCCAGAACTTCGCCAACGGCGACGGCTTCAGCTACAGCTGCGACCTGACCATCAGCGGCACCGGCGAGGCCGAGGCCACGCTGGCGATCGCTCCGTGGTGGTCCCAGGCCGTGGGCGGAGCCTTCAACTTCCGCACCAACGACGGTGAGATCGCCTGCTTCGGCGGCCGCCTGCCCTTCTACTCCTTCACCGGCTCGCAGGGCCTGCACTACGTGAAGGGCGAGACCGTGCACGCCGAAGTCGTGTACATGCCCAACAGCCTCACCGCGCTCTCCCCGGCGACCATCGAGTACAAGGTCACCATCGGCGGCACGCTGTATTCCAGCGGCGCGCTGAACTTCGACATCGGCAACCCCGCCGAGGGCTACGGGGCCTGGGGCATGCTCGACAACGCCCAGGTCGGCGGCGACTTCCTGCAGTTCCTGCAGGAGGGCGACCTGAACGGCTTCGTCCAGGTCGACTGGGCGAACATCGTGTTCCAGGACCTGGGCACCGTTGCCAACGAGGACATGACCTGGGGCACCGTGAAGACCCTGTACCGGTAATCGGCAGAACTTCACTTCCGCTCTTAGGGGGAGACCCGGCGCAAGCCGGGTCTCCTGTCGTCGAGGGAGGCTGTTGCCCGTTCCCCGCAGGTGGGTTAACGTTCGGCGATCATCGACGCGGAGGGATGTCATGACGGGCGGCGATCCCAGGCTCTTCCGGCACGGCGAGGTGCGCGTGACCGTCGACCCCGACGGCTTCATGGTCCACCCCGACGACTGGACCCCCGCGATCGGCACGGCCTTCGCCGCGGCCGACGGCCTGACCGAGCTGACCGCCGAGCACTGGCGGGTCTTGGAATACCTGCGCGCCTACTGGCTCCGCCTCGACCGGGCTCCGATGGTCCGCCGGCTCTGCCAGGAGAC
>JAURXS010000129.1 GCA_030654305.1 bacterium
CGAGATGTTCGCGCACACCGACATCAAGCAGGCGCCGTGGTACGTGGTCGACGGGGACGACAAGAAGCGCGCGCGGCTGAACTGCATCAGCCACCTGCTGGGACTGATCCCCTACGAGGACCTGACGCCCGAGCCGATCACGCTGCCGCCGCGGCAGACGGGGGCGGAGTACGAGAGGCCGCCGCAGAGCGACCAGACCTTCGTGCCGGAGCGCTATCCCTAGAGGGCCTCAGGAGCCTTCGCGCGTCAGGCCGAAGGCCTTGATGCGCGAGGACAGCGTCGAGGGCGCCAGGTCCAGCAGCTCCGCGGCGCCGCCTTCGCCGGTGATGCGCCAGCCGGCGGCGACCAGGGCCCGCAGCGTGTTCTCGCGCTCGAAACCGCGCAGCTGCGGCTCGGTCAGGACGTCGCCGGCCGCCGCGGCCTCGTGCACGGCCGCCGCCGTCGCGATCGGCGGCCCCCCCAGGTCGAAGCTCACCTCGCCCCGCCGGGAGGTGATCGCCGCCCGCTCCATCGTGTTCTGCAGTTCGCGCACGTTGCCCGGCCAGGCGTAGGCCTGCAGCTGGGCGACGTGCTTGCGCCGCAGCGGCGGCGGCTCGGCGCCCAGGCGCCGGCAGGCCAGCGACAGGAAGTGCTCGGCCAGGGCGGGCACGTCCTCGAGCCGCGCGCGCAGGGGCGGGACGGCGACCGGGTAGACGTTCAGGCGGAAGTAGAGGTCGCGCCGGAAGCGCCCCTGTTCCACCTCTTGCAGCAGGTCGCGGTTGGTGGCGGCGATGATGCGGACCTCGACACTGCGGGTGTGGTCCTCGCCGACGCGTTCGAACTCCCCCTCCTGCAGGACCCGCAGCAGCTTGCCCTGCAGCTCGATCGGGATCTCGCCCACCTCGTCCAGGAACAGCGTGCCGTGGTCGGCGAGCTGGAAGCGCCCCACGCGGTCCCGCACCGCGCCGGTGAACGAGCCGCGGATGTGCCCGAAGAACTCGCTCTCGAACAGTTCGCGGGGGATCGAGGCGCAGTTGACCTTGATCAGCGGGCGCTCGCGTCGGGGGCTGCGCTCGTGGATGGCGCGGGCCACGAGCTCCTTGCCGGTGCCCGACTCGCCCGAAATCAGGACGTTGGCGCCGGTCGGGGCGACCAGCTCGATCTCGTGCAGGAGCCGGAGCATGACGGCGCTGCCGCCGATCATGCCGCTGACCGGCGCGACGGCGCCCACCTCCTCGCGCAGGTACTCGTTCTCCTGCTCGAGGTGCCGCCTCAGCTCCTCCAGCTCGCGGTTGGCGGCGGTCAGCTCGGCGGTGCGCTCGCGGACCTCCTGCTCGAGGTGTTCGCGGTGCCGGCGGTTCTCCTGGAGCAGTTCGGCGCGCTCGAGCGCCCGCCTGACGGCGTGCAGCAGGATCGCGAGGTCTTCCACGGGTTTCAGCAGGTAGTCGGTGGCGCCGGCGCGCAGCGCGGCGATGACGTCGGCCACGTCACCCGTGCCCGAGATCACGATGACGGGCAGGTCGGGGGAACCGGCGCGCAGTCGGGCCAGCACCTCGTGGCCGTCCAGGCCCGGCATGCGCAGGTCCAGCAGCACGAGATCGCAACGCTCGCGGGCGCAATGCTCCAGCGCGGACCTGCCGTCGTCGGCCTCGACGATCACGAAGCCTTCGCCCTCGAGATAGAGCGCGAAGAGCCGCCTGAGCTGCCGGTTGTCGTCGACGACCAGGATGCGCGGACCCGAGGTGTCCGGCATGCCAGTCCCTCCCTTCCCCCGCGGCGCCGGTGGCGGCGCCGCAGGCACAATGTAGCCGCGATCGGGCCCGGATGTCCAGACTCGCGGCGACCCGGCCTCGACTCCGGCGCCGGCATGGTGCATCTTGGGCGGACGCGGCGGTCGGGCTCGATCCGCAGGAACGGGCCCGGTCGCGCGTTCGGCACTATTGGCGTTCCTGGACGATGGACCGGCGCGACCCGAGGTGGGGCATGAAGAAATGGTTGATCCTGGCGGCGATCGCGGTGGTGGCGGGCGCCGCCGCCTGGTTCCTGACCCGCGGCGGCGACCAAGGGGGCGAGACCTACCGCCTGGTTGAGGTGTCCCGCGGCGACGTCGAGGAGGTCGTCACCAGCACCGGCACCCTCGACGCGGTGACCAAGGTGCAGGTCGGCACCCAGGTGTCCGGCCTGATCGCGACCATCGGCGCCGACTTCAACGACCGCGTGTCGGCCGGCCAGGTCATCGCGGTCATCGACACCACGCTGCTGGCGAGCGAGGTGCGCAGCGCCCGGGCGAACGTGGCCCGCGCCGAGGCCGAGCGCAACGACGCGCAGCGGGAGCTGGCCCGCACGCAGGAACTGTTCCGCGAGGATCTGGTGTCCCAGACGGACCTCGACAAGGCGCTCTACACCGCCGAATCGTCCGCGGCCTCGCTGGTCTCGGCCCGGGTCGGGCTGGACCGCGCGAGCAACAACCTGAAGTACGCCACGATCCGCGCGCCCATCTCCGGCACCGTGGTCGAGCGCAACGTGGACGTGGGGCAGACGGTCGCGGCCAACTTCTCGGCGCCTCAGCTCTTCCTGATCGCCGAGGACCTGGCGCGGATGCAGATCCTGGCCGCGGTCGACGAGAGCGACATCGGCAAGATCGTCGAGGGCCAGTCCGCCCGCTTCACCGTCCAGGCCCACGACGACGAACAGTTCCGGGGCACGGTGCGCCAGGTCCGGCTGCAGTCGACGGTCTCGGAGAACGTCGTCAACTACACCGTGGTGGTCGACGTGGACAACACCGACGGCCGCCTGCTGCCCGGCATGACCGCCACCGTGGACTTCGTCGTCAGCCGGGCGGAATCCGTCCTGACCGTCCCCAACGCCGCACTGCGCTTCAAACCCACCGAAGCCATGGTCGCGGCCCTCCAGGCGCGCCGCGCGAAGATGGCCGCCGAGGGGGGGCGCGGCGCGGGCGCAACGGGGCAGGGAGCCGCTGGGCAAGGGTCCGGAGGGCAGGGCGCCGGCATGCACGGCGGCGGCGCGGGCTTCGCCGGCGGCGCGAAGCCGACGCTCCTGTGGTACCAGGACGAGGACGGCACGATCGGCGCCCGGCCGGTGCGCGTCGGCGTGAGCGACGGCACGGTCACCGAGATCACGGCGCCATGGCTCCAGGAAGGTCTCCAGGCCGTGGCCGGAGTCACCGGCGGGACGGTCGCCTCGACGTCGACCAACCCGTTCCAGACCCAGTCCACGGGCATGCGCCCGCCGCCGGGCGGGTTCTAGGCCGCACCGATCGGGTACGCAGCCGGGAGGACCGCTCGTGACGGACGGCATCGTGATCCGCACTTCGGACCTGAGGCGCACCTACACGGTGGGCGCCGTCGAGGTGCACGCGCTCCAGGGCGTGGACCTGACGGTGCGCCGCGGCGAGATGATGGCGGTGATGGGGGCGTCAGGCTCGGGCAAGTCGACGCTCATGAACATCCTGGGCGGGCTCGACGCCCCGACCGCGGGCACGTACGAGCTGGACGGCGTGCGCGTCGACCGCCTGGACCGCGACCAGCTGGCCGAGATCCGCAATCGCAAGATCGGCTTCGTGTTCCAGGGCTTCAACCTGCTGGCGCGCACCTCGGCCCTCGAGAACGTCGAGCTGCCCCTGCTCTACGCCCGCGACATCCGGGAGCGCGAGGCGCGGGCCCGCGCCGTCGAGGCGCTGGGCCTGGTCGGCCTGGCCGACCGCATCGACCACCAGCCCAACGAGCTGTCGGGGGGCCAGCAGCAGCGCGTGGCCATCGCGCGGGCGCTGGTGACGCGGCCGGCGATCCTGCTGGCCGACGAGCCCACCGGCAACCTCGACAGCCGCACCACGGTCGAGGTGATGGCCCTGCTGCAGCACCTGCACGCGTCGGGCATGACGATCCTGATCGTGACCCACGAGCCGGATGTGGCAGCCTACGCCCAGCGGATCATCGAGCTGCGCGACGGCGTGATCGTGCGGGACGTGCCGGTGGCCGCGCGCCGATCTGCGGTTTCGGCCGACGAGGGAGGGACGCGATGAGGGCGACGACCCTGGTGCGCCTGGCGGCGCGCAGCATCCGCCGCAACGTCATGCGGACCCTGCTGACCATGCTGGGGATCATCATCGGCGTGGCGGCGGTCCTGGTGATGGTCGCCGTGGGCGAGGGGGCGCGCTCCCAGATCCGCCACAGCATCCAGAACCTGGGCTCGAACATGATCGTGATCACGCCCGGCGCCAGCCAGCAGGGCGGCGTCAGCCACGGCGCCGGCAGCTTCAACCGCCTGACGGTCGACGACGCGCTCGCCCTGCAGCGCGAGAGCACGCTGCTGGCGGCCGTCTCCCCCGTGATCTTCGCGCCGGCGCAGATCGTCGGCGGCACCGGCAACTGGCGGGCGGTGTGCTACGGCGTCGACGCCGGCTACCGCGAGATCCGCGACTGGGACGTCTCGAGCGGCCGCTACTTCGACGCCGCCGACCAGCGCAGCATGAAGAAGGTCTGCCTGCTCGGGACCACCGTCGCCAAGCAGCTCTTCCCGGACGTCGACCCCGTCGGCCAGACGGTCCGGTTGCGCGACGTCCCCTTCCACGTCATCGGCGTGCTGGCGTCCAAGGGGCAGAACGCCCAGGGCGCCGACCAGGACGACCTCGTGCTGGCGCCCTACACGACCGTCCGGACCCGCCTGGCCGGCCGCATGTTCATCGCGCAGATCCTGGCCAGCACGTCCAGTCCCGGCGACCTGCCTGGCGCCCAGGAAGAGATCGCCGCGATCATGCGCGAGGCGCACGGGCTGGCCACCTGGGAGGCCGACGATTTCCAGGTGCGCAACCAGACCGATCTGGCCGAGACGGCGTCGGCCACCACCGAGGTGATGACGATGCTGCTGGCGGCCATCGCCAGCATCTCGCTGCTGGTGGGCGGCATCGGCATCATGAACATCATGCTGGTGTCGGTGACCGAGCGCACGCGCGAGATCGGCATCCGCATGGCCGTGGGCGCCCGCGGCTCCGACGTGCTGACCCAGTTCCTGGTCGAGAGCACGGTGCTGTGCCTCGGCGGCGGCGTCATCGGCGTGGGGGTGGGGGTCGCCGGCGCCTGGATCCTGGGGCGCACCGCCGGCTGGGCCACCGAGGTGGCGCCGCAGACGATGCTGCTGTCGCTGGGATTCGCGGCGGCCGTCGGCATCTTCTTCGGCTACTACCCGGCGCGGAAGGCGGCGGCGCTGGATCCGATCGAGGCGCTGCGGTACGAGTAGGCTTCTGCCGCGGAATCGTCCCCGCCCATGCGGTGTTGCGACTCGGATCCACACATCCTGTGGTGACAGGGGGCGCTCGTCGGGCACTTCCTGTGCCCGACTCGCTTGGCCTTCCGGCCCTTCCGCCATCCTGGCTCCAGGGCCTGCAGCACACCCCTGTCACCACAGGATGTGTGGATCCGAGTCGAACAGCGGCATGGGCAGTGGCAGGGACGATTCGGCGGCTGGAACAGATACGATCAGGCTGGCTTGCTGGTCAGCTTCCGGCCTGCCCGCACGATTGCCGCCACCAGCCCGACCACCAGCACCAACCCCAGCAACGGCAGCAGCAGCGCGATCGTCGCCAGGGCGACGGCGCCGCCCGTCT
>JAURXS010000130.1 GCA_030654305.1 bacterium
GCCGTCATCGATGAAGGCGAACTGGGGGGTCTCGTTCGTCACGCAAGGATCGAGATCCTCGAGCAGCGGCCAGACCTTGGCGAAGTTGCCGTAGCCCTGGGGCACGACGGTGAACCAGTTCGAACCCATGCCGGCTTCGAAGTTGTCGAACGTCTGCAGGACGCCACCGAAGTAGACGCTGATGTTGTCCAGCTGGCTGTGACCCTGGGTCGGGTACAGGCAGTCGCTGTCGGACCAGGCGCCGTCGGCGTCGGCCTGCCAGCGCAGGTGGACCTGGTTGGTGTTGACATAGTCGGCGGACGTCAGGGTGAACGACTCGTCGACGGGCTCGGCCACGGCGTTGCCGTTCCACACCGCCTGCTCCACCATACCCGCGGGGGTCTCGTAGCGCAGCGACAGGAAGTCGTAGCCGGGCTCGTTGTCGTAGCTGACGACCGCGGTCACGCGGACCAGCGTGTCGGCGAGCGGGTTGGCCACGGTGCCGACCCAGTCCAGGTACTCGAGGAAGCTGTTCGAGTAGCCTTTGAAGTCGCCGGTGCCGCAGTCGTTGGGGAAGGACTCACCGGCCCAGACCGCGTTGGTGCCGGTCGGGCTCTGGTAGGTGTTGACGTTCCAGCGGGAGTACGCGGGCGCGGTCAGGTCCATGCCCATCCAGCCTTCCGCGTCGGGAAGGTTGGGGTTGACGTTGTTCTGGAACTTGCCGTCGTTGCGGCCGGGGCCGCCAATCAGGTACACGGTGTCCTGCTTGGCCGTCGAGCCGCCGGACGTCAGCGCCGTGGTATTGGTGACGTCGACCAGGTTGTAGTCGGCGAAGCGCTGGGGACTGCCGACGGCGAAGGCGGAGCCAGCCGTCAAAAGCAGGGCCAAGCACACGAGAGTGAGTTTCCTCATACTTTCCCCCCATCGTTGAACGAGTCAACAAATGGTACAGGTGAAAGGCATTGCCCCCGAGTTCCCGAAGGAAGATCGAAGGCTCCAGCAGTGCAGGCAAAAGCTCTTCCAGTCACTGGCCTCAGGGGGCTTGCTGTGAAGGGGTCTTTTCCTCTGTGACCGTGACGGTTTGACTCGCGAATCAAGCAAGCGTGTCAAGTTAATTAGGGACTTACTTGGAGTGGAGTCGGGCGCAACGTCACGTCGGAAAAGGCTTTTGCCCTTGAGTCGCACGCGTGAGCATACCCAACCCCCCCCGGCAAGTCAATAGCATATGTCAAAAATAGAAGGAGCCCCCCGCGGGGCTCCCGGTCGGAAATCAGCCGGTTTCGGGTCAGGAAGTCGATTCCAGGGGGGCCACCTCGCTGAAATCGGCGAACTGGGCGAACAGGCCGTAGATCTCGCGCAGGAAGGCGTGCCGCAGTTCCCGCAGTTCGGCCTGATCGGCGTTGACCCGGACCGACTCGAAGAACCCGTCGATGGCCGGCCCCAGCCCGGAAAGCGCGCGGAAGACCCCGATGTAATCCCCCGCCTCCCGGTGCGCGAGCAGGCCGGGCACGGCCGCGGCCACGGCCGCGGCCAGGGCGGTTTCGGCCGGTTCGGGCAGACCCGCGAATCCCTGTCCCCCGGGGGTCGCGCCCCCGGCGAGCCACCGGTCCGCGCAGCCGGCCAGTTCCCCCGCCTCGAGGGTGCGGCCTTCCAGGATGTTGCGGCAGCGCTTGACGCCCTTGGCGAGCAGCAGGAAATCCGGCTGTTCCCGGAAGCCTTCGAGGGCGCGGGCCCAGGCGACCGCGTCGGTCGGGTCGTTCCCGTGCGCGGGCAGGACCGCCCGCACCGCCTCCTGGGAGACGCCCCCGGCGACCAGTTGCCCCTCCAGGCGCGTGCGGGCGAAAGCGAGGATCTCGCCGAGGGCCAGACCGCGGCGGGTCTCGTCGGCCAGCGTCGCGTAGCCGGCGAGGGCCTGAGCGACGGCGGCGGCGAGGTCCAGGCGCGCGGCGCGGTCGATCAGGATGCGCAGCACGGCCAGGGTGTGGCGCCGCAGCGCGTAGGGGTCCTTGGCGCCGGTCGGGACGAACCCGGCCAGCCAGCAGCCCGCCAGGGTGTCCAGGCGGTCGGCCGCGGCCAGCGCGGCGGCGGCCGCCCCGGCGGGCAGCCCGTCCGCGGCGGAGCGTGGGCGGTAGTATTCCTCGAGCAGCGAGCACACGGCGGGGGCCTCCCCCGCCGCCGCGGCGTAGCGCGCGCCGATGGTGCCCTCGAGCTTCGTGAACTCCTTGCCGTCGCGGATCATCTCGGTGACGAGGTCGAACTTGCAGATCCGCGCGGCGCGCAGCAGCTCCGGCGGCGGCGCGCCGCCGTCGCCCAGGCCCGCGGACCAGAGCAGCTCCACCAGGCGGCCCACGCGCCCGACCTTGTCCAGCACCGTGCCGTAGCCCTCGAGCCAGGTCACGTCCGCGAGCCGCGCGGTGTGCTGGTCGGGCGTGAGCTTCAGGTCGCAGCGCCAGTAGAACAGGGCGTCGTTGAGACGCGCGTTGAGCACCTTCTCGTTCCCCCGGATCACGTTGTCCAGGGCGGTTTCGTCGCCGTCGCGCACGGCGAAGAAGACCGGCAGCAGGCCGCCATCGCCTGCACGGCGTACCGCGAAGTAACGCTGGTGGGCCTTCAGCGCCGTGACGATGACTTCGTCCGGCAGGGCGAAGTAGGACTCCGGGACGGCGCCGAGGAAGGGCGTGGGGTGCTCCAGCAGGTCGGTGACCTCCTGCAGCAGCTCCTCGTCCTCGACGACCCGGCCGCCCGCCTCGCGCGCCAGACGCTCCCCGCCCTCGCGCACGATGCGGCGACGCTCGTCCTGGTCGGGCTCGACGCCGTGGTCCCGCATCGCCGCGAGGTACGCGCCGGGCGAGGCGATCTCGACCGGAGCGCCCGCGGCCAGGGTGCGGTGGCCGCGCGAGACGCGGCCCGCGCGCAGGCCGGCCATCTCCAGCGGCAGCACCTGCTCGCCGAGGAGGGCCACGAGCCACTGGATCGGCCGCGCGTATTCGAAGTCGGAGGTCCCCCAGTGCATCGTCTTGGGGAAGGGGATCGACGTCATCAGCCCCGGCAGCCGCTCGGCCAGCAGTTCCGCGGCCGGGCGGCCGGCCAGCGTCCGGCGCACGCCCAGGAACGCGCCGCCCTTGCCGTCGCCCATCTCCAGGCAGTCGTCGATCGCCACGCCGTTCTTGCGGGCGAAGCCCAGGGCGGCCGGGGTGGGCGAGCCGTCCGGGGCGCGGGCCGCCGACAGCGGCGGTCCCTTGACCTCGATCGTGCGGTCGGCCTGCTGCTCGGCGAGGGCCTCGACGAGCACGGCGAGGCGGCGGGGCGTGGCGAGCACCCGCAGGCCGCGGTGCTCCAGCGACAGCTCGGCGAGCAGGGCCGCGAAACCGGCCGCCACGTGCTGCCGCTCGACGGGCAGGAAGCGGGCCGGCAGTTCGTCGGTGCCGATCTCGAACAGGAACGGCAGCATCTTCGCACCGGTCATCGGGATCCCTCCTCGCGGCCCAGCAGGGGGAAGCCCATGGCCTCCCGCTTCTCCAGGTAGGCCTGCGCGACGCGGCGCGACAGCGCACGCACGCGCTTGATGTAGCCGGTCCGCTCGGTGACCGAGATGGCGCCCCGCGCCTCGAGCAGGTTGAACAGGTGGCTGCACTTGATCACCGCGTCGTACGCGGGGTAGACCAGGGCCGCCTCGACCAGGCGCGCCGCCTCGGCTTCGCGGTCGTCGAAGTGGCGCCGGTACATCTCGACGTCGGCGTGCTCGAAGTTGAAGGCGGAGAACTCCTGCTCGAACTGGCCCTGGACGTCGCCCCAGGAGAGGCCGCCGCCCCACAGCAGGTCCTTCACGTGCCCGACACCCTGGACGTACATCGCCAGGCGCAGCAGCCCGTAGGTCAGCTCGACCGACACCGGGTTCAGGCGCAGCCCGCCCACCTGCTGGAAGTAGGTGAACTGCGAGATCTCCATGCCGTCGATCCAGACCTCCCAGCCCAGGCCGCTGGCGCCGAGGGTCGGCGACTCCCAGTCGTCCTCCACGAAGCGGATGTCGTGCTCACGCGGCTCGATGCCGATGGCGCGCAGCGATTCCAGGTACAGGCCCTGCGAGTCCGCGGGGTTCGGCTTCAGGATGACCTGGTACTGCAGGAACTGCTGGACGCGGTTCGGATTCTCCAGGTAGCGGCCGTCCTTGGGCCGGCGGCTCGGCTCGACGTAGGCGACCTTCCAGGGCTCCGGTCCGAGGCAGCGCAGGAAGGTGGCCGGGTTGAAGGTCCCGGCCCCCACCTCGGAATTGTAGGGTTGGATGATGACGCAACCCTGGTCCATCCAGAATCTCTGGAGCCCGGCGATCATCTCCTGGTAGCTCAGCATGGTTCGTCGTCCTTTGCGGTCGCGGCCGCGGCGTCGGCGCTCCGCGCCGCGCGCAGCAGTTCCAGGCCCGCGGGCAGGCGGTACTCCGGCAGGTGATAGGTCAGGAAGCGGTGCAGCAGGATCCCCGTTTCGCGGGAGGTCCGCCGCGAGGACCGCTCCGGCGCCGCGCCGCTCAGCGACCGCAGGGCCGCCAGCGTCTCGGGCGCGAGCGGCCGGTCGTCCGCCCCGGCGCACGCGCCGCAGACCGCGCCGCCGGCGGCAGGGCTGAAACGGCAGCCGGGCGGTTCCAGCCCGCCGCCGCAGGCGGCGCAGGCCGCCAGTTCCGGCGCGATCCCCTGCAGCTCCAGCAGCGCCGTCTCGAAGGCGTAAAAAAGCGGGGCCTCGTCCCCCGCCGCGCCGGATGATAGCATCTCCAGGTAGCGGCGGCAAAGCCCAAACAGGCCCACCTCGCGCTCGCCGCTGGGGCGGCAGCGGTCGGCTAGTTCCAGCGCCGCGAGCGCGTAGGCGGTGCGTTCGAGGCTGTTGTCGTCCAGCAACGGGTCCAGCAGCAGGCTGCCGCCCTTGAGGTACTGCAGCTCGCGGTCGGGGCTCCAGCCGAACTCCACCTCGACGAGCCGGCCCGGCCCCACCAGGGGCTGCAGCCGGGAAAGCCCCTGGCGCGCCCCCTTGGCGATGACCCGCACGTAGCCCCGCGCCTCGGTCAGCAGCGAGGCGACCACGCTGGTCTCGCCGCTGGGCCAGGCCCTCAGCACCACGGCCCGGGAGTGGACGACGGGTTGCGGCAGGACCGGCAAGTCGCCCCCCGTCAGCGGATGAGGAGGGATGCCATCCCCAGATAGATCATCACGGCGATGAAGTCGTTCGACATGGTGATGAACGGCCCGGTGGCGATGGCCGGGTCGGCGCCGGCCCGGTAGAGCAGCAGCGGCATCGTGGTGCCGATCATCGCCGCGCTGAGGATCACGGTCATCATGGCGATGGTCAGCACGACCGCCACCTCCATGTCGCCGAGCAGCAGGCGCGCGGCGACCATCACGCAGGCCGAGATCAGGGTGCCCGTCAGCAGGGCGGTGCCCAGTTCGCGCATGAGGTAGCGGCCGATGCGGTAGATGCTGACCTCGCCGGTGGCCAGTCCGCGCACCACCACCGAGGAGGTCTGGATGCCGGTGTTGCCGCCCATGGCCATGATCGCCGGCAGGAAGAAGGTCAGCGCCACGGTGGTGGTGATGGTCGCCTGGTAGTGCCTCATGATCTGCATGGTCGCCATCTCGCCGGCCAGGGCGCCCAGCAGCCAGGGCAGGCGGGCGCGGGCGACGCGCACGGGCGAGGTCTCGCCCAGCTCCTCGCTGGTGCCGGCGAGCCGGGCGTAGTCCTCGGTGGCCTCCTCCTCCAGGACGTCGATGACGTCGTCGGCCTGGATCACGCCCACCAGCCGTCCCTCGGCGTCGACCACCGGCAGGGTGACGAGGTCGTGCGTCTGCACGTAGAGGGCCACGTCCTCCTGGTCGAGGTCCACCGAGACGCGCAGGGGGTCCCGTTCCATGATCGTGTCGACCGGCGTCGACCAGGGCTGCAGCAGCATCGTCACCAGCGGGATGCGGCCGGCGGGGCAGCCGTCGGCGTCGACCACGAACACGAAGTGCAGCCCCTCGCGGTCGTCCGCCTCGACGGCGCGCACGGCGTCGACCGCCTGCATGATCGTGGCGTCCTGCGGCACCGCGATGAATTCCTTGGCCATCAGGCCGCCGGCGGTGTCCGTCTCGTAGCGGAGCAGCTCGGCGACGTCCTGGCGCTCGGCCGGTTCCATCGCCGCGAGGATCTCGCGGGCCTGGTCGTCCTCCAACTCGCCGACGACGTCCGCCGCCTCGTTCGAGGGCATCTCCTCGATGAGGTCGGCGATGGCTTCGATGTCCAGCAGCTGCAGCAGGGCCGAAACGCTGTACTGGTCGATCTCGGACAGCACGTCGGCGACGAGGTCGGGCGGCAACAGCTGCAGCACGCGCGCGGTGTCGTCGACGCCGAGGTAGCGCAGGCTCTCCGACAGGTCGCCGGGCGAGAGGGCGGCGGCCGTGCGGCGCAGCTCCTCCGGATCTCCGTCGCGCAGCAGCCGCTCGAACAGCTCGGCGTACTGGTGCCACTGCTCCTCCAGCTTGCTGGCGTCGAGCAGGGTCTCCTCGCCCTCGGTCGCCTCGGCTCCGGGCTCGAGCGTGGGGTCGCTCATGGGGCGCCCTCTCCTTCCTCCGGACGGCCGGCGGCGGCGCGCACCATGACCTCGTCGATCACGCGGCCGCGCCCGGCGTCGAGCACCGCCCCGCCCGAGATGATCAGGCGGATGCCCTCCTCGACCGTCAGGGGCAGCAGCACGGTCTGCTCGCGCGGGATCAGCAGCAGGAAGCCCGTCGTCGGGTTGGGCGTGGTCGGCAGGAAGACGTGCACCAGGCCGCGCGCGGGGTCGTCCTGCGTGATGAAGCCCAGCGAGTACAGCCCGCGCCGCGGGTACTCGAAGGCGACCACCTTCTGGAAGGCCTGGCGGTTGTCGGCGAGCAGCACCTCGGAGACCTGCTTGACCGCCCCGAACACGCTCTTGATGACCGGGATGCGGGCGACCAGGCGGTCGATGGCGCCGAACATCGCCACGCCGATGAGGGTGCGGGTGACCAGGCCGATCAGCACCACGACGATCAGGCTGCCGACCACGCCCATCAGCGTGATCAGGAACGGCGCCAGGTGGTCGCGCAGGTACGGGAACCGTTCGAGCCCGGGCCGCAGGGCGCGGTCGACCAGCAGGTAGACCCGCCACAGGATCCAGCCGGTGATCGCCGCGGGCGCGATCGTCAGCAGCCCGGTCAGGAAGTACTGCTTCAGGCGCGAGGTCATGACGGCGTCTCTTTCGGCAGGCGGCCGGGCAACGGGGCCGTCGACACCAGGCGGACCTGCATGATGCGCCGGTCCTCGACCCTCTCGACCTCGACGTCGAGGCCGGCGACGGCCACGCGGTCGCCCTGCGCGGGCACCCGGCCCGCGGCCTCGTAGATCAGCCCCGCCAGGGTCTCGCTGCCCTCGCCCAGGGGCAGCTCGATCCCCAGCACGTCCTGCAGGTCCTCCAGGTTGATCTTGGGGTCGACGCGCAGCGAACGGTCGTCGAGCCAGGCGAAGAGCTGCTCCTGCTCGTCGAACTCGTCCTCGATCTCGCCCACGATCTCCTCGAGCACGTCCTCGAGCGTCACGATGCCGGCGGTGCCGCCGTACTCGTCGATCACCACCGCCATGTGGATGCGCTGGGAGCGGAACTCCGCCAGGACCTCGTCGAGCCGCTTGCTCTCGGGGACGAAGTAGGCCGGGCGCGCCAGATCGCCGACCCGGCGGTCGCCGTCGCGCATGCCGGCGCCGTCGACCAGCGGCAGCAGGTCCTTGGCGTAGAGCAGGCCCGTGACGTGGTCGACGCTGCCCTCGTAGAGGGGGATGCGCGAGTGCCGGCACTCCTCGATCGTGCGCACGGCCTCGCTCACCGGGCAGCCGGCGTCCAGGGCCACCATGTCGATGCGCGGGACCATGATCTCCCGCACCGCCGTCTCCCGGAAGTCGAAGATGCTCTGGATCATCTCGCGCTCGTCGTGCTCGAGGCTGACCCCGTCCTGCCGGTCGTCGATCAGGCTGCGGATCTCGCCGGCGCTCAGCTGGGAACCGGCGTCGGCGCCCGGCAGCGTGTCCTCGGGACGGGCGCCCATCCCCATCAGCAGCGACGTCCACGGCCGCAGCAGCCAGACCGCCGGCGCCATGACCCGCACCTGCACCCGCGCGGCCGCCACGCCGGCGCCCCGGGCCGACCAGCGGGCTGCGGCGGCGCCCAGGGACCACAGGCAGGCCACGACCAGCGCGACCGTCGCGTAGAAACGGACGCCGTCCAGGTCGGGCCACGCCGCGGCCGCCGCCCGGCCGGCCGCGAGGCAGCCGACGGCGGTCGCCGCCAGGTGCAGCGTGCCGGCGGTGGCGGCCAACCGCTGTGGCACTTCCAGGCTGCGCCGCAGGCCAGCCCCCAGCGACTCCGGAGCCAGCAGCCCGTTGCGGTAGAGGCCGACCACGCGCGAATAGGACGCGAGCAGCCCCACCATCAGCATGGCGAACGCGTAGGCGGCCGCGAAGACCAGCACCGCCGACAGCCCGCCTTCACCGGCCCCCATCGTCCGTCTCCTTCCCCGCCAGCGGGTGCGGCCAGCCGCGCCGGGCGAGCAGTTCCGTCTCCCGGGCCCGCATGGCCGCCGCCTCCGGCGGCGACTCGTGGTCCCAGCCCAAAAGGTGCAGGGCGCCGTGGACCGTCAGCAGCGCGAATTCCGCCGCGACGTCCCAGCCGTGGCGCTCGCAGCGCCGGCGCACGAATCCCGGCGCAATCACGATCGCGCCCGCGTCGCCCGGCTCCCCCGTCTCGCCGCCGCCGACGCCGTCCCACCACAGGTCGCACGCGGCGTGCCCCTCGCCGGCGCGCACGGCGGGGGGACCGTCGCCCCCGGCGACCAGGTTCCCGAAGGAGAGCACGTCGGTCGGTTCCGGCTTGCCGCGGTAGAGCCCGTTGAGCCGGGCCATCTCGGCGTCGTCGACCCAGACCTGCTCGGCGGTCCACCCGTCCAGGCCGACCGGCTCGGCCAGGGCCGCCAGCTCGCTCCGCGCCGCGGCGTCGGGCGCCCCGGCGTCCGTCGCCGATCCCGCGGCGAGCCGCATCACCGTCGTCAGCCTCATGTCCAGTCCCTGCCGTGGAGCGACTCGGCGCGCTCGCGCTGTCCCGGGTAGGGGATGCGGGCGTGGTGGATCCCCGCCAGCAGCGGCACGAAGGCCTCGCGCACCGCGGCGATGTCCTTGAGCGTCAGGCCGCAGTGGTCGAGCTCGCCGCAGAGCATGCGCTCGTCGGCCACCTGCTTGACGACCTCGCGGATGCGCCCCGGCGTGGGCTTGGCCAGCGCGCGCGTGGCGGCCTCCACGGCGTCGGCGAGCATCAGGATCGCCGTCTCGCGGCTGCGCGGCTTGGGGCCGGGGTAGCGGAAGTCGTCGACCTTCACCGTCTCGTTGCTCTCGTTCTGCAGGGCCTTGTGGTAGAAGAATTTCATCACGTGCGTGCCGTGGTGCTCGGGGATGAAGGCGACCACGGCCTCCGGCAGCCGCCACTGCCGCGCCAGCGCGATGCCGTCCTTCACGTGGGCGGCGACCACCAGGGCGCTGAGGCTCGGGCTCAGATCGTCGTGCTTGTTGGGGCCGCCCCCCTGGTTCTCGACGAAGTACTCGGGCTTGCTCAGCTTGCCGATGTCGTGGAACAGCGCGCCGACGCGCGTGAGCAGGGAGTTGGCGCCCACCGCGCGGGCCGCGTTCTCGGCCAGCTGCCCGACGACCTGGCTGTGGTGGAAGGTGCCCTGGGACTCCAGCGCCATCCGCTTGAGCAGGGGATGGTTGAGGTCCGACAGCTCGATCAGCGTCAGGTCGCTGCACACGCCGACCCGCGGCTCGACGATCGGCAGCAGGAACAGGCCCAGCGCCACCGACGCCACCGGCGAGAGGGCGGCCACCAGCGCCTCGTGCAGGAAGCCCACGGCCCGCTCCCCGCCGGCGGCGCGCTCGAGCCCGACCAGCAGCACCCCCGCCGCGGCGAGGATCGCGATCGCCTGGTAGAACTGGCCCCGCTGCCGGATGCGCCGCATGAAGGTCACCGCCAGCAGCCCCATCACCAGCCAGGCCACCGCCGCGGCCGCGCCGGCGGCCTCGTGGAAGCAGAGCAGCCCGACCACCAACAGGGTCATCGCGTAGCCCACGCGGTCGCGGAACAGCACCGTGGCCAGCATGCCGAGCAGCGTGATCGGCACCGCGAACGGCCCCAGCACGGGACGCGCCAGGCAGGCCGCGCCGGCGAACAGCACCGCGCCCAGCAGCAGGGTCGCGGTGACGAGCCGCCGCGGCTCGCGCAGCAGCTGCGGGAAGTGGAGCGCGGCGATCCAGCCGAACAGCAGCAGCAGCCCCAGCACCAGCGCCGAGCGCGCGGCCTGGCGCCAGAACCGCGACCCGCCGCCCGGCTCGCCCCGGGCCGTGAGGTGGGCCTGGAGGGCGTCGAGGTCGAGCGCGTCCTGCGCGGTCAGCCGCACGCCCTTCTCGACCACGCGCTCGCCCGCCAGGAACGAGCGCTCGACGGGCACGGCCTGGCGGGCGGCGAGCCGGTGCGCCCGCGTGTCCTCGTCGCTGTAGACGAGGTTGGGCAGCACCAGCGGGCGCAGCAGCAGCCCGCCCCAGGCGGCCGGTTCCGGTCCGAGGCCCGCGGCGGACAGGGCCTGTTGGAGACGCGCCGCCACGGCGTCCTGCGCGGTCAGCAGGGAGGCGTCGGCGACCGTCTCGCCGGCGGCGCCGACGATGCGCACCTGCCGGTAGGTGCCGGGCGGCAGGACGTCGACCACCCCGTCGTCCAGGACGCTGCGCAGCGCCGTCTCGGCCGCGGCGAAAAAGCCGTCCGGGTCCGGCATGGCCAGGGCCCGCGCCGCGTCCTGCGCGGCGAGTTCGGGGAAGAGCAGGCCCACGAGGTCCGCACGCTGCTCGAGCGAGAGCTCGGTCTGCCCGGCCCGCCTCACGATCGCGTCGCGCCAGGACGAGAGCCGGTCGAGC
The DNA here is from genome assembly GCA_030654305.1 of bacterium. Classification (NCBI taxonomy): domain Bacteria; species bacterium. The sequence continues at coordinate 10,963 of JAURXS010000130.1, forward strand.
GCGCCGCGGCGCGGGCTCCCGAGCCGGCGCAGCACCGGCGGCTCCGCCATCATGGCCTGCATCTGTCGCATCTCGATGTCCTGGGCGAGCATCGGCGCGGAGAAGGGCACCGGCGCGAGGATGTCGCGGTCGGCGATCGCGCCGGCGTCGGGGAAGTCGGCGTCGATGCGCGGCACCACGGGCAGCAGTTCGGCCTGCAGCCACACCAGCATCGCCACCGTCGCCGCGGACCAGGCCCAGCGGCGCCAGCCGGAAACCGGCGTCCGTTGCAGGAGCCGGCGACCGCCCGCGGCCAGCGGGAAGGCGCGCCCTCCCTCGCGGGGCGCCCTCATCCAGCCCATGCCCGGCCATCTGGTCATGCCGCTCCCGTCACGTCGTCACTTCCGCTTCTCCGCGCCGCGCTCCTCGGCTTCGCGGAACGCCTCCACGATGCGCCGCACCAGCGGGTGGCGCACGACGTCCCGCTGGGTCAGCTCGACGAAGGCGATGCCCTCGGTGCCGGCCAGGATGTCGCGCACGCGCACCAGGCCGGAGTCCTTGCCCTGCGCCAGGTCGATCTGCGTGACGTCGCCCGTGATGACGGCCTTCGACTGGTGTCCCAGCCGGGTCAGGAACATCTTCATCTGGCCGAGCGTCGTGTTCTGGGCCTCGTCCAGGATGACGAAGGCCTGGTTGAGGGTGCGGCCGCGCATGTAGGCCAGCGGCGCGGCCTCGATCACCCCGCTGCTCATGTAGCGCTGGATGCGGCCCGGGCCCACCGTGTCCCCCAGCGCGTCGTGGAGCGGCCGCAGGTAGGGATCGATCTTCTCCTGCAGGTCGCCGGGCAGGAACCCCAGCTGCTCGCCGGCCTCGACCGCGGGCCGCACCAGGATGATGCGCTCGACCAGCCCGCGCTTGAGGTAGTCCATCGCCATGACCACGGCCAGGTAGGTCTTGCCGGTGCCGGCCGGCCCGATGGCGAAGACCACGTCGTGGGCGCGGATGGCCTCGACGTAGCCCTGCTGGCCCGCGGTCTTGACGCGGATGGCGCGGCGGTTCCCGGCCACCAGCAGGGTCTCGCCCACCGCCTCGGGCTCGCCGTCCTGCGGACGCAGGTGCTGCTCGAGCACGTAGTGGACGCTCACGGTGTCCAGGGCCTTCTCCCGCTCCAGCAGCTCGACCAGCCGGCAGACCACGCGCGCCATCGTCTCGGTCTCGGCGGGCTCGCCGCGCAGGACCAGGGCGTCCCCGCGCACCGAGATGCTGCCGCCGTAGTGCTCCTCCAGGACGCGCAGGTTGGCGTCGTGCCAGCCCAGCAGGGCGAACTGGTCGACGCCCGCGAGGTCGATCGCCGCCTCGCCGGGCGCGGTCGCGGTCAGCCTGCCGACGGCGCCGCTCACCCGCGCTCCTCTTCCGCCACGACCCGGATGTGCAGCTCGGCCAGCTGGGCGGGGCTGATGCCGCCCGGCGAATCGTCCAGGGGCGAGGAGGCCAGGTAGGTCTTCGGGAACGCGATCACATCGCGCAGCGACGAGCTGCCGGTCAGCAGCATCGCGATCCGGTCCAGGCCCAGGGCGATGCCGCCGTGGGGCGGCGCGCCGTACTCCAGGGCGTCCAGGAAGAAGCCGAACTTGTCGCGCGACTCCTGCTCGGTCATGCCGACCACGCGGAACACCGCCTCCTGGAGCGCGCGGCGGTGGATGCGGATGCTGCCCGAGCCCAGCTCGACCCCGTTGCAGACGAGGTCGTAGAGCTGCCCGTGGCAGGCGCCGGGATCGCTCTCGAGCAAGGGCTCGCTCGCGGCGTCCGGCATCGTGAACATGTGGTGGCAGGCCGCCCAGGCGCCGGTCTTCTCGTCCTGCTCGAACAGCGGGAAACTGCGCACCCAGGCGAAGGCCCAGGCGCCCTCGGGGATCCAACCCCGCTGCGCTCCCAGCTCCAGCCGCACGGCGCCCAGCGCCGCGCCGACGGTCGCCGCCGGGCCGGCGCCGAACAGGACCAGGTCGCCCTCGCGCAGCCCGAGCCGCTCGCGCAGCGCCGACTGGAACGGCGCCGACATGAACTTCGCGATCCCGCCGTCGAAGCCGTCGGCGGTCGCCTTCACGAAGGCCATCCCGCGGGCGCCGCGCTTGCGCGCGACCTCTTCGAGGTCGGTGATCTGTTTGCGGCTGTAACCGGCGCAACCTTCGGCGGCGAGGCAGCGCACGACGCCCCCCTCGGCGACGGCCGTCGCGAAGACGCCGAAGCCGCTGTCGGCCGCCAGGTCGCTCACGTCGCGGATCGGGCAACCGAAGCGCAGGTCGGGCTTGTCGGAACCGTAGAGGTCCATGGCCTCGGCGTAGGAGAGCCGCGGGAACGGCGTGGGCAGTTCGATGCCGGCGGCCTCGCGGAACAGGGTCGCCACCATCCCCTCCACGAGCGCGAAGATCTCCGGCTCGGTCACGAAGCTCATCTCGAGATCGATCTGGGTGTGCTCGGGCTGGCGGTCCTTGCGCAGGTCCTCGTCCCGCAGGCAGCGCGGCAGCTGGTAGTAGCGGTCCACGCCCGAGACCATCAGGATCTGCTTGTACAGCTGGGGCGACTGCGGCAGCGCGTAGAAGCGTCCCGGGTGGATGCGGCTGGGCACGACGTAGTCGCGCGCGCCCTCGGGCGTCGTCTTGATCAGCAGCGGCGTCTCGACCTCCAGGAAGTCGCGCTCCCCGAGGTAGCGGCGCACCGCCTGGGCGGCCCGGTGGCGCACCATCAGGTTGTTCATCATCTCGGGCCGGCGCAGATCGACGTAGCGGTACTTCAGGCGCAGCTCGTCCGCGGCCTGCGCCGCCTGGTCGAGCTGGAAGGGCAGCGGCTTGCAGGGGTTGAGCACCTCGATCCCCGTCGCCGCCACCTCGACCGCACCGGTGGCCATCGTCGCGTTGACCATGCCCTCGGGCCGCGGGCGGACGCGCCCGCTGACCGCGATCACCGATTCGAGCTTCACCAGACCGCTGCGCGCGGGCAGGTCGCCGTCCTCGAAGACCACCTGGACGGTGCCGTAGCGGTCCCGCAAGTCGATGAAGGTGACACCGCCCATGTCGCGGATCTTCGCGGCCCAGCCGGCGAGCCGGACGGTCTCCCCCACGCGCGCGGTGCCGATGTCGCAGCAGCGATGGGTCCGGATCAGTGTCGCGTCGCTCACAAGCCCAGCACCTCCCGCACCGCCGCGAGCAGGCCGTCGCCCGCCACCTCGCGCTGGTGCCCGTCGTTCAGGTCCTTCATCTGGAAGCCGCCGGCGGCGAGCTCCTCGTCGCCGGCGATCAGCACGAGCCGCGCCCCCCGCGAGTGGGCGCCCTTCATCTGGGCCTTGATCCCGCGACCGGTCGTGTCCACCTCGACGCGGCACACGCCGCGCAGGCGCTCGGCGTGGGCCAGGGCGTGGATCTGCGCCGGCTGGCCCAGGCAGGCCATGTAGACGTCCACCGGCGACTGGCGGCTGAGCTGCGGGTCGAACTCCTCGGGGTACAGGTGCCGCAGCGTGCGCTCGACGCCCAGCGAGAAGCCCACGGCCGGCGTCGGCGGCCCGCCGCACTGCTCGACCAGCCCGTCGTACCGCCCGCCGCCGCACAGCGCGCTCTGGCGCAGGTCCTGGCGCGCGGAGATCTCGAAGGTCGTGCGCGTGTAGTAGTCGAGCCCGCGGACCAGCGACGGGTCCTCCGTGACGGCCACGTCCATCGCGGCCAGCGACTCGCGCAGCGCGGCATGGTGGTCGCGGCAACCCTGGCACACCGCGTCGCTGATCGGCCGCGCGCCGCCGAGCAGCTCGCGGCAGGATTCGACCTTGCAGTCGAAGAGCCGCAGCGGGTTGACCTCGAGCCGCGTGCGGCAGGTTTCGCAGAAGCCCTCCGCGCGTTCGCGCGCCCAGGCCTGCAGTTCCGCCACGTAGGCGGGCCGGCATTCGCGGCAGCCGATGGTGTTGACCTGGACGGTCAAGCCCTCGGCGTCGACGGCCTCGAACAGCGCCATGGCGGCGCGGATCACCTCGGCGTCCAGGACCGGCGACGGCGAACCGATGGCCTCGACCCCCACCTGGTGGAACTGGCGGTAGCGTCCCGCCTGCGGCCGGTCGTAGCGGAACATCGGGCCGAGGTAGTAGAACTTCATGGTGCCCGGCTGGCGGGTCAGGCCGTTCTCCAGGTAGGCCCTGACGACCGACGCGGTCGCCTCCGGCCGCAGGGTGAGCGGCTCCCCGCCCTTGGTCTCGAAGGAATACATCTCCTTGTCGACGATGTCCGTCCCCGCCCCCACCGCGCGGGTGAACAGGTCGGTCGGCTCGATCAGCGGCGTGCGGATCTCGCCGAAGCCGTACCGCTCCAGCACCTCGCGCCAGCGCTCCTCGCACCAGCGCCAGCGCTCCATCTCCTCGAGCAGGACGTCCCGCGTGCCCCGGGGCCGCCTGTATTTGAGGTCCATGCTCCGCCTCCGCTCCTCGCTCCGGGCCTGCCGATCAGGCCTGCCGGTCAGGGCTGCCGACTGCGGCCGCCGACCACGATCATGACCTCCGCCGGCGACAGCGCCACCAGGCTGCACGACGCGGGCAGCCTCACTTCCGGCCGGACGGTGTGGGCGCCCGGGCCGAATCCCCCGGCGGCGACCGCCAGGGCGACGGCGTCGTCCGCCATGGTCGCCAGCGCGGCGGCCGGCCCGCGGACCTCGACGTTCGCCACGGGGGGGAAAACCTCGACGCGAAGTCCCCCGCTGTCAAGCCGGGGCACCAGCGGCACGCGTTCGAAGAGCCGCCGTCCCGCCTCGACCACGTCCGCCGTCACCCGCACCTCCCGCGGCGCGGTCCAGAGCTGCGGCCGGGGCGCGTGCACGGTCCGCATGATCTCGATCCGGCCCGTCGCGCGCCCGACCGCGACCGGGTCCGTGCGCGGCCTGCCCGCTCCCGGCAGGAAGCGGGACGGCCCCACCAGATGGACGGTGGCCGGAGAGGCGGTGGGAGGCGCGGCCAGCACGCGGTCGTGCGGCGCATCGGCCGCGACGGGGACCTCGACCGGGACGGCGACCGAATCGACCCGGTCCACGAAAAACTCGAGACGCACGGGGGCCGTCACCACGATGTCCACCAGTTCGCCGCGCCGGCCGTCCACCGCCACTTCCCGTTCGACCACGCTGCCGGGCGCCGCGTCGTCGAGATCGACGATCGCCTCGCCGAGGTCGCGGCCGAAGTACCGGTTCAGGAAGAAATTCAGCTTCGTGCCGCCGGCCCGGATCTTCACCGTCTCGGGCACGAGGTTGCCCGCGAGGGTGCAGCCGCGGGCCAGCCCGGTCACGCGCAGCGGCACCTCCAGCTCGCGGGTGACCTGTCGGTTGGCGGCGACCTGGATCCACAGCAGGATCGAGACGGCCAGGCAGCAGATTTTCAGCAGGTGCCGGTTCATGGCGGACGTCGCCTTTCGGGGATGCGGGAGCCGGGTCAGGGCAGCAGCAGCTTCTGGCCGACCAGCACCCGATCGGTCTTGAGCCGGTTGCGCTCCTTGATCGCCTTGATCGTCGTGCGGTGCCGCAGGGCCAGCGCCGAGAGCGAGTCACCCCGACGCACCACGTAACGGGTCTGCCAGTCGTCGGTCTTCGCGACGGCGGCCGGCGGCCGCTCGCCGCGCCAGGCGAGGATGCCGTCGCACAGGATCCGGGCCAGCTTGCGCCGCCCGTCGGCCGACGCGAGCAGCTCGCGATCGGACCGGTTCGAGAGGTACGCCACCTCGACCAGGACCGAGGGCATCGCCAGCGTGCGCAGCACCTGGAACCCCGCCTGCTTGACCTTCTTGGCCCCGACCACGCGCGACCGGCGGGCCTCCTGCAACAGGTGCTCGGCGAGCCGGTTCGACTGGGTCAGCACCTGGCTGAGCCGCAGGTCCATCAGGATGGTCAGCACCGCGTCGTCGTCGCGCTCCTGCGGCGCCAGACCCACCAGGTCCGCGGCGTTCTCCTTGTTCGCCAGCTCGCTCGCCTCGCGATCGGTCGCCTTCTGCTGCGAGAGGAGGTAGACCTCCATGCCGTTGATCGCGGCGTTGCGGTGCGTGTTCGCGTGGACCGAGACGAACAGGTCGCCGCCGGCCTCCTTGGCGATGCGCACGCGGTCGGCAAGGCTGACGAAGTAGTCGCCCTTGCGCGTCAGCACGGCGCGGTAGCCCTTGCGCTCGTCGATCAGCCGGGCCAGCTCCAGCGCGATCGCCAGCACCGCGTCCTTCTCGCGCAGCCCCTTGCGGATCGCGCCCGGATCCATGCCCCCGTGGCCGGCGTCGATCACGACGGTGATCGGCCGTGGAGCGGACGGTTCCCTCGCAGGGCGCCGCCCGTCGTCGGCCGGACCGGGCGCCGCCGGCTCCGGGTCAGGCGGCGGCGAGTCGGCAGGCAGGGAATCGCGCTGCGCGCCGGCCGCCGGTTCGGCGGGGGCCTCGGGCACCTTCACCCGGGCGGGCGCCGCCCCGGCCGCCCTGAAGACGTCGATGACGATGCGTTCGGGCCGGCCGTCGGCCGCCTTCAAGGCGAAGTGCCGGAACTTCAGGTCGCCGGCCAGATCCAGCACGATCTG
>JAURXS010000131.1 GCA_030654305.1 bacterium
TCGTCCGCCCACGAACCGGTCGTGGTGCACGTCAGGAGCAACGCCAGGACAGCAAGGGCGCGACGACGCATGGACGGCAGCCTCCCGCTCGGGTGATAGGGATATTATATTATATCAAATATAATGACTTAATATCTATAGTTGTGTTGGCCGATTAAGCTGGCCGACAATTTATCATGTTGATATATAATATCTTAAGAGAATATCGCATTTCGGCGGTTCGGATCAGCTAGTCGGAAAGGTGGCGGGGTAGGAAGACCCCGGCCGAAACGCCCGGCACCAGCTTCCCGTCGCGCACGACCTGTTCCCCGCGCCGCCAGACGTCGACGATCCGCCCGCACCAGTCGTCGCCCGTCCACAACGAGGGGTCGGGGTGCCCGTCGATGGGCAGGTGCGTGCCGGTCGCTTCGGGGTCGAACAGCACCAGGTCGGCGTCGTAACCGGCGGCCACGCGTCCCTTGCGGCCGGCCAGGCCGAGTCGCCCGGCGGGCGCCTCGCAGCAGACCCTCACCCATCGTTCCGGGGTCAGCAGGCCGCGGCAGACGCCCAGGGTGTAGGCGGCCAGCAGGCGCTCGCCGACGCCGGCGGTGCCGTTGGGCACGGCGGCGAAACCGTGGGCGGCCTCGCGGCGCTTGGTCTCCAGCGGGAAGGCGCAGTGGTCGGTGGCCAGCCAGGCGATGTCGCCGTCGGCGAGGCCGCCCAGGAGCGCGGCGGCGTCGGCCGGCGAGCGCAGGGGCGGGGCCATCAGCGCGGTCAGGGCGTCGTCGCCGCCGCGCGCGTAGAGGGACTCGTCGCGGAACAGGTACTGCGGGCAGGTCTCCGCGCGCAGGTCCACGCCCACGGCGCGGGCGCCGCGGATCAGGTCCAGTCCGGCGGCGGTCGACAGGTGCACGACGGTCAGGGGGCAACCGGTCTCCTCGGCCAGCAGCATGGCCTGGCGGATCGCCTCGACCTCGGACTCGGGCCCGTGCGCCGTGGGGTGCCACTCGGGACCGGTGCGGCCGGTCGCGGCGAGGATGGCCTCGGCGGCGGCGTTCATCTCGCCGTCCTCGGCGTGCAGCAGCAGGTGGCCGCCGACGTCCTTGACCTGGCGCATGAGCAGGCGCAGCTCGGCGGCGGCGAGCATCAGGCGGCCCTTGTAGGCGAGGAAGGCTTTGAAGGTCGGCACGCCCGCGTGCACTAGGCCGTCCAGCTCGGCCAGGCGCTCCGGCGCGATGTCGCAGACCGTCGCGTGCAGGCCCCAGTCGCAGAGGCAGGCGCCGTCGGCCGCCGCCTGCCAGCGCAGGACGGCGTCGGCGATCGGCTCGCCGCGCGACGGGTTGGCGAAGTCGATGACCGTGGTCGTGCCGCCGAGCAGGGCGGCGGTGCTGCTCTCGCGCCAGCCGCGGCTGGACAGGCCGTCGCGCAGCGGCATGCCGAAGTGGACGTGCGGGTCGACGCCGCCCGGCAGCAGCCACAGGCCGGCGGCGTCGACGTCGCCGGCCGCGACGGTCGAGAGGCCGTTGCGGTCGTGCAGGTCGACGACCCGGCCGTCGCGGACGTGCACGTCGGCGGCGGACGGCCCGTTGCCGGTCATCACGACGGCGTTGCGCAGGTGGAACTCGGGAGTGGTCATGGGGCAACAGTAGGCGGCGGCGACGTGGTCCACAAGGGCGCCCTCCGACGGGGGTGGACCGGTCAGACCGCGGCCCCTATACTGGCCGGCAGCACGCCGCAACCAGATCCCGCCGGGAGGGCCATGAAGCGGATCGTCTCGAAGATCGACAAGCACGACAAGACCTTCGCCGAGAACGACCGGCGCAACCGGGCCGCGGCCGCGGACCTGGCGTCGCTGCT
>JAURXS010000132.1 GCA_030654305.1 bacterium
GACCGTGGCGGTCACGCCGTCGCCCAGGTCGATCACCTGACCGTCGACCGCGGTGTGGCGCTTGGCGGCCACCGCGTTGACGTACGACGTGTAGGTGGCCGTCGTGTAGGTCCAGCCGCGGTCGTAGACCGCCTGGGTGACGCCGATCGCGTTGTAGACCTCGTCGAGGCCGCCGACATGGTCCGCGTGGTAGTGGCTGGCGGCCATGTAGTCGAGGGTCGCGATGCCCAGGCTCTGCAGGTAGGGGATGACCACGCTGTTGCCGTCGCCGTTGTCGCCGCCGTCGAACAGCAGGGTCTTGCCGCTGGAGGACACGATGAGCGTGGCGTCGGCCTGGCCGACGTAGAGGCAGTGGATCGTCACCCCGGCCAGGGCCGGCAGGGCGGAGAGGCTCACGAGCAGGGCGGCAACCCCAACCCGCATCCGGATGCGCTGGGAGGTCATCGGGCGGCACCTTTGTTGAAAATGTCCTGCCAGTTGATCCTGGCTCCTCTTAATGATACCAGATTTCGCCGTATTCCGAAAGCCGCCCCCTCCAAACTGTGCACGTGACCCATCCTGTGGGACAGGGGTGTCTGGAGGGCATCGGCGCCAGGAGGGCGCCGGTGCCCGAAAGCCAAGCGCTCAGGGCACACGAGGTGCCCTGAGCGCGTCCCCAGTCACACAGGATGGGTCACACCCCGACCTGCTTTTTGATCCAGGTCGTGGTCACCGACTTCGGCCGCTCGATCGGCGTCGCCATGGCCCGGTTGATGACCAGCTGCGAGGCCATGCCCAGCGCCCGCGAGACGGCGAAGAACACCGTGTAGAACGAGAATTCCTTGATCCCGTAGTGGTAGAGCAGGGCGCCGGAGCCCGCGTCCACGTTCGGCCAGGGGTTCTTGGCCTTGCCGTGCTGCTGCAGCACGTCGGGCACGACCTCGTACACGATGTTGACCGTCTTCATGATCGGGTCGTCCGGGAAGTGCTTCATGCCGAAGTCGCGGAAGCAGGTGAAGCGGGGGTCGGTCACGCGCAGCACGGCGTGGCCGTAGCCCGGCACGACCTGGCCGGAGTTCAGGGTCTCCCAGGCGAACTTGCGGATGTTCTCGTGGGTCGGCTGGCCCACGGCCTTCTTCAGGTCCAGGATCCACTTCAGGCATTCCTGGTTGGCCAGGCCGTGCAGGGGGCCGGCCAGGCCGTTCAAGGCCGCCGACACGCTGTAGTAGGCGTTGCTCAGGGCCGAGCCCACCAGGTGGCAGGTGTGGGCCGAGACGTTGCCGCCCTCGTGGTCGCAGTGCAGCACCAGGTACAGGCGCATGCA